>CAUWFN010000045.1:0-15383 GCA_963558075.1 uncultured Clostridia bacterium
TTCCGGGTAGAACAGTGGGGAACATTAAAATAGATGATAAAAGTATAATTAAAATCAAAAAAAGTGTTAGTTAAATAAAAAAGGTGCCCATAAAAATCAAACGGGTGCACAATATTAAATTATTTGAATTTTGATATCATAATAAAAAGAAGGAATTAAGCGCAGAAAGGGTGAGCACATGAAAAAGAAAAATTTAGACGTACTGTTTGCGTTTTTGTACATGATGTTTTTTTTGACTATAGGATATCTTGTTTACATAGGGATATTTGCTAAGTTCAATGAGAAAATGCCGTTTATCGCAGGGTTTATCCAGTTTGCTGTATTCTCAACAAGTGGTGAAATACTATCAGGTAGACTTTTATATGGGAATTGGATTATAAATAAGGTTACTCTGTATAAAGCTATCGTATGGGGAGCTAGTGGTCTTGCAGTTACCATAATGTTTAATGTTGTAAGTAGTGGAGTGATTTTTGTTATGGGTAACGGACTTATTCCTTTTGCTGGAAATAGATTTGCAGAGGCATTTATCACAAGTTGCCTTATAAATTTATTCTTTGCGCCAATTCATGCTGCTGCAATAAGAATAATTAGTAATTATATTGAAGAAAAATATTTAAATAATCATCGAATGACTGCATATGAGGCAACAATGTCAGTTGAATGGGGAGAATTTGTCGATTTTACATTTTTTAAGACAGTACCTTTTTTCTGGATACCAATTAACACACTTGGTTTTTTACTTCCAGTAAATTTAAGGGTTGCATTTGCAGCATTGCTTTCATTTGTATTTGGAATGTTAATGACTTTATTAAAATTAAGAGAAAGAAGAAGAGGTGGAAAATAATGAATTACGTTTCTGATAAGACAAAGGGGATTGAATATTCAAAGATAAGAACTATGTTTAATAAGGCACTGAAGTATGATAATCCAATTAGCTTTACTATTGGTGAGCCAGATTTCACAGCATCAGATAATATTGTTATTGCAGCTTGTAAAGCGTTAATAGATGGTAAAAGTAAATACTCAGAAAATGCTGGCATACTACCTCTGAGACAAGCAATTTCAAAGTATCTTAATGATGAAATTGGAATGAAGTATAATCCTATTACAGAAATTACAGTTACAACTGGAGCTATGAGTGGTATCTACCAGGCATTCCAGGTTATGCTAAATCCTGGAGACGAAGTAATTGTAAATGAACCATGCTGGACAAACTATATCCAGCAGATCAAAATGTGTGATGGAGTTCCTGTAAGCGTATGTGCGGACATGGCAAACTACTTTTCTCTTGATGTTAAAGCTATAGAAGCAGCAATTACAGACAAAACAAAGGCAATCATCATAAATTCACCATGCAATCCTACTGGAGCAGTAGTAGAAAAGGAAGTTCTCGAGCAGGTTGCTCAGCTTGCTAAAAAGCATGACCTGATGGTTATTTCAGATGAAGTTTACAAACATATTCTATTTGATGATGTGGAATTCACAAGCATTTCGACAATCGATGGTATGAAGGAAAGGACCCTTGTAATAGATAGTTTTTCAAAGACTTTTGCAATGACAGGTTTTAGAGTAGGATATGTTGCAGGGCCTGAAGAAATTATAAAGAATATAACAAAGCTTCAGGAAAACATTGCTGCATGTGTTGCAATGCCTTGCCAGTATGCTGCAATTGAGGCGTTAGAAGGGGATAGAAGTCATTTGAATTATATGATTGCAAGCTATAAAGAGAGACGTGACTACATTGCAAAACGAATATCAAAAATGCCGGGTATTGAATATATGCCTTCAAAAGGTACGTTTTATGCATTTGTATCAATTAAGGATACAGGAATGACAAGTGAGGAATTTGCAACTAAACTTCTTGAAGAAAAGCAGGTAGTTGTAGTTCCAGGAGATGCATTTGGATCATTTGGAGAAGGATACATTAGAATTTCGTATGCTTCATCAATGGAAAATATAAAAAAAGGTATGGATGCACTAGAGGATTTTCTTAAGTAGGTGACCGTATGATAATTAATAGCAAAAGAATAGTAGAAAACCTTAGAAAACTTGGTTTAATCGGTTATGTAGAAGGTGAAGGTACCACAAGACTTGCATATAGTGAAGCTTTTTTTAAAGGGAGAGACTATGTTCAAGGCCTTATGCAAGACGCAGGGATGAAAACAAGAGTAGATTCTGTGGGTAATCTTATTGGGACATTTGGCGAAAAGTTTGATGGTATACAAAAGATTGCTATAGGTTCACATATAGATACTGTTCCAAATGCAGGAATTTTTGATGGATGCCTTGGTGTTGTGGCGGGAATAGAGATAATAAAAACCCTTAAGGATGCAGGTTATATGCCTGCTCACCAAATCGAGCTGATTGCATTTAATGAAGAAGAAGGTAATGTAGTCGGAGGTACTTTTGGAAGCAAAGCGTTTGCAGGAAGTAATCTTGAATTGTCAATGATTGGTCCAATGAAAGAAAATAATATGACAGAGGAGGATTTTACTGCGGCAAAAGTTAATAAAGATGATTACAAAGTTTATCTAGAGTATCACATAGAGCAGGGTGGCATTTTAGAAAATAATGGAAAAACAATAGGCATTGTGAAAGGTATATTTGGAATTCTTAGATTTAAGGTGACGGTAACTGGTGTAACAAACCATGCAGGAAGTACACCGATGTACCTTAGAGATGATGCAATGGAAAAGAGCTCATTAATTATTGCCGAGCTTATGAAAAAAGTAAGAGATTCTGGAAAAACTATGGTTGGAACTGTAGGTACGATTTCAGTAAAGCCTGGGGCCGTGAATGTGATTCCTGGGGAAGTTGAATTTATTATTGAGCTTCGTGATAAAGAAGTGAACAAGATGTATGAATTAATAGAGTCACTGAAAAATGAATGGCAGGACAAAGGTGTAGTAATTGAAGAATTTATTACACAGCAAGAGACCAAATGTGATGAAAGATTACAGAACTTACTTATAGAATCGGCAGAAGAACTAGGTTATTCAAATATGGAATTGTATAGTGGTGCAGGTCATGATCTTATAAATATGGCAATGATTGCACCAAGTGGATTATTATTTATTCCAAGTAAAAAAGGAATAAGTCATCATAAGGATGAATTCTCATCAGAAAAAGATATAGATGCAGGTGCAAATGTACTAATGCAGACATTGTTGAAAATTGACGGAGGGAGATTTTAAATGAGAATTAAGATTATCAATCCAAATACTACACAAAGTATGACTGACAGTATTCGAGAAATGGCAGAAAAATATGCGGATGAGGGAACTGAGATTATTGCAGTTAGTCCTAAAACGGGTCCTGACAGTATAGAAACGTATATAGATGAGTATCTTGCCGTACCGGGGGTTTTAGAGGAAATCATTAAAGGTGATCAAGATGAAAATGCAGATGCATTTATTATTGCATGCTTTGGAGATCCAGGTCTTCAGGCTGCACGAGAAGCAACTGATAAACCGGTTATTGGTATTGCGGAGTCAGCAATTACAACTGCAAAGTTTATTGCTCCCTATTTTAGTATAGTATCTGTTCTTGATAGATCTAGAAAGATGACAGAGGATGTTGTAAAAAATTATGGGGCAGAACAGTTTTGTAAATCAATTAGAAGCACGGGATTATCAGTTCTTGAATTTGGTTCCAATCCTGAAAAGGGTCTTGAAGCTCTTGCGGAACAGGGAAGACGAGCAGTTAAAGAAGATGGTGCAGAATGTATTCTTCTCGGATGTGCTGGATTTGTTGATTTTGTTGAAAAACTTAGAGAAGAACTTGGAGTACCTGTTTTGGACGGTGTAATGCCTGCTGTAAAGCTGGCAGAGGCTCTTGTTAAAATGGGAGTTAAAACAAGTAAATACAATACATGGAAGCCACAGGAAAGTAAGGATATTAAGGGATTTGAGTCAATTATTGATGTTGATAGAATAATGTGAGAGAGGGTATAAAATGAAAACGTTAATTAAAAACGGAACAATTATTACAGATAGAAACGAGTTTAAAGGTGATATTCTCATTGAAGGTGAAATAATAAAGAAGATTGGCGATGTTATAGATGAAGATGCTGATAAAGTTATAGATGCATCAGGAAAATATGTTATGCCGGGAGGCGTTGACCAACATACACATTTTAGTGCGCTTTGTAATGTTGGTGATAAAGATACTGCGGGCTATGAAACTACAGATTCAGCTATTGTAGGAGGAACTACAACAATCATAGATTTTGCACCTCAAGATCCTGATACAGGGCTTTTAGATTCAATTGATTATAGAATTAATACAAGGGCTAAAGGTAAGGCTTGTGTAGACTTTGCACTTCATGCTATGGTAACTTACCTTATGGACAGCATATTTGATGAGATTGATGAATTCCCTGAAAAAGGTATATCCAGTATAAAAATTTTCCAGGCTTATAATGGATCACCTCTTCATGTTGATGATGGTTCATATTATAGGATTCTAGAAAAGGCAAAAAAAGTAGGAGCTACAGTATTCATACATGCTGAAAATGGTGAGATTCTTGATTTTCTTAGAAATGAATGTGTGAAAAAAGGACAGCTTACCCCTAAATATCATTATATTTCAAGACCACCATTTACAGAAGCTGAGGGGGTTCGTCGTGCATCATATCTTGCAGGAAAGGTTGGCACTCCGCTGTATATTGCTCATGTTACTTCTAGAGAAGCATTAGCAGAGATTGTAGAAGCAAAGGGCAAAGGCATAAATGTTAATGGCGAAACATGTACTCATTACCTAACAACTACTAAAGAAGTTCTTGAAAATCCAGATTTTAATGAAGCTGCAAAGTACGTATGCTCACCTGCTTTAAGAGATCAAGAAGATTTAGATGCATTATGGGATGCACTTAACAATGGAACACTTACTGCTATATCATCTGATCATTGTGGAATTGATGTTGCTGAGCTTAAGCAGGCAGGACGAGATAACTTTACAAATATTCCAAATGGTTCACCTGGTGCTGGAGATAGATTTCATATGATTTGGACAAATGGTGTAGAAACTGGTAAAATATCTAAACAGAAATTCGTTGAGCTGATTTCAACAAAGCCTGCTAAGATTAATGGAATATTCCCTAGAAAAGGGGCTATTGAGGTTGGTTCAGATGCAGACATTGTTATATTTGACCCTGAATATAGAGGCATTGTACGTCTAGAGGATAATCCTAACGGTGTTGACTATAACGTATATGAAGGTAGAGAGCAGATTGGCCGTGTAGAAAAAGTTCTTCTACGTGGTAGCCTTCTTGTAGACGATGCTAAGTTTATTGGCGAATATGGTTTTGGTCAGTATATACCGGCTAAAATGTATGCAGGATGCTACACAGGAATCTAAGCAACTGTGTTCAATATGCAATTAGGCAGATGATATTCTAGAGTACAAGAAACCGTATAAGGATGGACCGAATATGTCTTTGATATTCAGACACAGAGAGGTGAACTTATGTCAGATTTTGATATTGAAAAGATACTTAATATTTTTAATTATTTTGATGGTGTTATCATTACTGATGCACGTGGAGTCATAAAATATTATGCAAACTTTAGGAAAGATATATATAACTTAGGGATAAATGAGATTGTTGGAAAAACAATAATGGAAATACATCCAGAAATCAAAGAGGCAGAAAGCACAATTATGACTGTTCTTAAAACAGGTCAGCCAATTTATGACCATGTTGAACATCTAACATCCCAAAGTGGAGACTGTGTTACGAATATAAGTAGCACACTCCCAATACTGGAAAACGGAAAAATAGTAGGTGCAATCGATTTATCAAGAAGTATAGATGATAACAAAAACTCTAAAGATGTGCAAAGAAGATATATAGAGATGCCTAGGGTGATGAAAAATACAGACACATTCTATCATTTAACAGATATCATATCATCATCAAATAAAATTAATGAGATTAAGTCTATTATACCTATGATTGGAAATACGGATTCATCAGTGATGATTTATGGTGAAACTGGTACAGGAAAAGAAATGATTGCACAGAGTATTCATTCATCAGGTGTAAGATCTTCAAGAAGATTCATATCACAAAACTGTGCGGCCATTCCAGCAAACCTTTTGGAAAGTATTCTTTTTGGTACAGAAAAAGGAAGTTTTACGGGTGCAGAAGCTAAACCAGGTTTATTTGAACTAGCTGATGGAGGAACTCTTTTTCTTGATGAGATAAACTCGATGGACCTTATGATGCAGGCCAAAATACTTAAAGCTATAGAAGAAAAGCAGGTAATGCGTATTGGGGGTAATAAACCTATTACATTTGATGTAAAGGTTATAAGTGCTACAAATAAGGATCCTATAGAATGCATTAAGAACGGAATAATTAGAGAGGATTTATTTTATAGACTTGGTACAGTTTTAATTGAAATACCTCCGCTTCGTGAACGTATTGCAGATATTCCCATAATGACAAACTATTTCATTGAGAAGAATAATTCTCGTATGAATAAGTCAGTAATAGGTGTTACAAATGAAGTAATGGATTTTTTTTACCAGTATCCATGGCCAGGAAACGTGAGAGAACTTAAAAACGTAATAGAGGGAGCTTTTAATGTTATAGGTTCATCACAGATAGGAATAAGTGATTTGCCACCATATATGACTAAAACTTATGAAGATGAGAAGCAACTGTATGTTAGCTATAACGATGGCTTGAGTCTCACAGAAAAGGTTGATGAATACGAAAAGAAACTTATAATTAAAGCTCTTGACTCGACTAAGAATATCTCTAGTGCTGCTGCAAAGTTAAAAATATCAAAGCAGAAGCTTCATTACAAGCTTCAGAAATACGGTTTAAGTAAAAGTAAAAATGGAGATAAAAATGAATAAAGTATTAGAGGAAATTAAGAAGATCGGTATTGTTCCAGTGGTTGTTTTAAACGATGCTAAGGATGCAGAGCCTCTTGCGAAGGCCCTTGTTGATGGAGGGCTTCCATGTGCAGAAGTTACATTTAGGACTGATGCGGCCGCAGAATCAATTAAAATTATAACTGAAAAATACCCGAAAATGCTTGTGGGAGCAGGTACAGTTTTAACAACTGAACAGGTTGATAAAGCTATTGATGCGGGTGCAAAGTTTATAGTTTCACCAGGCCTTAATCCAAAAGTTGTTGAATATTGTTTAGAAAAGAATATTCCAGTAACACCAGGAACATCAAATCCAAGTGACGTAGAAAAAGCAATAGAACTTGGACTTGAAGTGGTTAAATTTTTTCCCGCAGAAGCTTCAGGTGGACTTAAGTTCCTAAAGGCTATAGCAGGTCCATACAAAAATATGATGTTTATGCCTACAGGTGGAATTAGTGAAAAGAACATCAATGAATATCTTGCATTTAACAAAATCATTGCTTGTGGTGGAAGTTGGATGGTAAAGAGTGATCTTATCAAAGCCGGTGAATTTGACAAAATCACTGAACTTGTAAGAGAAGCCGTTATGACAATGCTTGGATTCAAAATTAGACATATCGGAATTAATGGAAATTCAGAAGAAGAAGCAAAAAATCTAGCTGGAATGTTCAACAGCCTGTTTGGATTCAAAACAAAGGTTGGAAACAGTTCAGTATTTGCTGGTGAAGGAATCGAAGTTACAAAGACTAAGTTTTTAGGAACTCATGGTCACATTGCAATCGGTACAAACAACATCGAAAGAGCAATGTATTACTTAGAAAACGTGTGTGGAGTAGCCTTCGATATGGAGACTGCAAAATATAAAGAAGGAAAGTTAGTTGCAATATATTTGCAGGGTGAATTCGGCGGATTTGCTGTTCACCTTGCACTGAACTAGCCCAAAGAAAGTGTAATTATTTTTAAGGAGGATTTAAAAATGGTAAAGAAAGTAGTAACATTTGGAGAATTAATGCTAAGACTTGCACCAGAAGGATATTACAGATTCGTTCAGGCTGACAAATTAGGTGCAACATTTGGTGGTGGAGAAGCTAACGTAGCAGTTTCACTAGCAAACTACGGATTAGATGCAGCTTTCGTAACAAAGCTTCCAGCTCACGAAATCGGACAGGCTGCTGTTAACTCACTAAGAAGATTTGGAGTTGACACTACAAAAATTACAAGAGGTGGAGACAGAGTTGGTATCTACTTCTTAGAAAAGGGTGCTTCACAGAGACCTTCAAAGGTAATCTACGACAGAGCACACTCATCAATCGCAGAAGCAACAACATCTGACTTTGATTGGGACAGCATCTTTGATGGTGTTGAATGGTTCCATTTCACAGGAATTACTCCAGCTCTAGGACAGAACGTTGCTGATATCTGTCTAGAAGCTTGTAAGGCTGCAAAAGAAAAAGGCATCACTGTTTCATGTGACCTTAACTACAGAAAGAAACTATGGTCAAAAGAAGAAGCTGGAAAAACTATGGCTCAGCTTTGCGAATATGTAGATGTCTGTATCGCTAACGAAGAAGACGCAAGTGATGTTTTCGGAATCAAAGCTGCAAACACAGATGTAACTAAGGGTGAAGTTAACCACGAAGGTTACAAGGATGTTGCTACTCAGCTTGCAGAAAGATTTGATTTCTCAAGAGTTGCAATTACACTAAGAGAATCAATTTCAGCTAACGATAACAACTGGTCAGCAATGCTTTACGATGGCGAAGATTTCTTCTTCAGCAAGAAATACAGTATGCATATTGTAGATCGTGTAGGCGGTGGAGACAGTTTTGGTGGTGGTCTAATCTACTCACTATTAAACGGATATAGCTCAAGAGATGCTATCGAATTTGCTGTAGCTGCATCATGTCTAAAGCATTCAGTTGAAGGTGACTACAACATGGTATCAGTCGACGAAGTTAGCAAGCTTGCTTCAGGAGATGGATCGGGTAGAGTGCAGAGATAGAAATAACGTTACCCACATACCCTTCTTATAAATTTAATATAGAGCAAAACCGGTCAATAACATGTCTAAATGCATATGGCCGGTTTTTGTTTGTTGTTAAGATAGTAAATGCATTTAAATGAACATTAATTTTGGGTATTACATTTATTTAGATTGTGTTATACTAAATACCAGTAAATTATAGAATACACGTTTC
The DNA here is from genome assembly GCA_963558075.1 of uncultured Clostridia bacterium. Lineage (GTDB taxonomy): Bacteria > Bacillota > Clostridia > Peptostreptococcales > Anaerovoracaceae > CALHKP01. The sequence goes on from CAUWFN010000045.1 coordinate 9,084, forward strand.
AACATATGAAAAACGCAGAAATATTTTTGAATACAGTGCATAAGGAGAATAGAATATGTTTGAGAACAAAACAATAATACTTGGAGTAACCGGCGGCATCGCTGCATATAAAGTTGCAGGTCTTGCAAGCGCTCTCGGAAAAACGAAGGCGGATGTTCATGTAATCATGACAGAAAATGCATGTAATTTTATAGCGCCTCTGACATTTGAGACTCTTACAGGAAACAAATGCATCGTGGATACCTTTGATAGAAATTTTGAATTCAATGTTGAGCATGTTGCTCTTGCGAAAAAAGCTGATTTATTCATCGTTGCTCCTGCAACAGCAAACGTGATTGCAAAGATCGCTCATGGAATTGCTGACGATATGCTTACAACAACATTTCTCGCATCATCATGCCCTAAGCTTGTTTCACCTGCAATGAACACTGGCATGTATATGAATCCTGTGACTCAGGACAATCTGAATACACTTAGAAAGTACGGTATCAAAGTAATTGAGCCAGCTAGCGGATATCTCGCATGCGGTGATACAGGGGCAGGAAAAATGCCTGAGCCTGAGCAGCTATTTGCTCATATAGAAAAAGAAATCGCAAGGGAAAAGGACATGACAGGTCTTCGCGTTCTCGTAAGCGCAGGGGCTACAAGAGAGTCTATGGACCCTGTAAGATTTATAACTAACCACTCAAGTGGCAAAATGGGATTTGCTATCGCAAAAGAGGCTATGCTTCGAGGTGCAGATGTTACAATCGTAAAAGCTTTTACAACAGCAAAGGTTCCTGATTTTGTAAATATTGTTCCTGTTGATAGCGCAGAGGATATGTACAATGCAGTAACAGAAAGAGCATCAGACCAGGATATAATTATCAAAGCAGCTGCAGTTTCAGACTACACACCTTCTGAGGTTAGCGACCAGAAGGTGAAGAAAAAGGACGGCGATTTAGCAATTCCGATGAAGCGAACAAAAGATATACTAAAGGCTCTTGGAGAAAACAAAAAAGAAGGTCAATTCCTATGCGGCTTTTCTATGGAAACAGAAAACATGGTTGAAAATTCTCAGGCTAAGCTTAAGAAGAAAAATGCTGACATGATTATAGCAAATAACCTGAAGGACGAAGGATCTGGATTTGGAACAGATACAAATGCTGTGACTTTTATTACGCCTGATGCAATAGAACCACAGCCACTGATGAGCAAAGAAGAGGTTGCTGGCGCAATCCTTGACAAGATTTTGAAGAAATCGGGACGTATTGACAAATAACTTTCATATGCTTATAATAATAAACGCAAATGATTTGCAAATTCGAATCAGTTGCGTTTTATTTTTTATAGGGGGAATTATGGGACATATAATCATACATACAATAGAAGATAGTATAAAACTTTATCCTTTTCTGCTTCTGGCATACCTTTTTATGGGTTTTCTAGAGAGTGCGGCAGGCAGAAAAACAGAAAAATTAATAACGGCTTCCGGAAATTTTGGACCTCTTGCAGGAGGAATACTTGGTGCTTTTCCGCAGTGCGGATTTTCTGCGGCTTCATCTAATTTCTATGCGGGAGGCGTTATCAGTCTAGGAACTTTGCTCGCTGTTTTTATGTCAACTTCAGACGAGATGCTTCCTGTCTTTGTTGCCGAAAGCGTTAAGGCTTCAGTTATTATAAAAATAATTGGAGCAAAGGTTGTCATAGGTGTAATTACTGGCTTTGCTGTAATGCTACTTTTCAGAAGATGCTTTAGGGACAGAAAAGATATATATTCGGTTTATTCAAAGAAAAAAGAGCACGAATGCTGTAGTCATGGAATCGTGAAGGGGGCCTTTGTTCATTCGGCAAAGACATTTGTGTTTATATTTTTGGTGACGCTTGCAATCAATGCTGTTATTCATGTTACAGGACATGATGCGCTGAGCCATATCTTTGCTGATATACCTGTAATTGGAGAACTCATCGCAGCGGCGGTTGGGCTTATACCTAACTGTGCAGCATCTGTTGTAATAAGCCAGCTTTATATAGATGGACTTATCGGAAGTGGGGCGATGATGAGTGGACTTTTGTCAAGTGCAGGTGTTGGTATTCTCGTGCTGTTTGAAGAAAACAAAAATGTGAAAGAAAATATATTCATCGTGCTTCTTTTATATGGTGCAAGTGTTTTCTGGGGCGTTGTTATAGAAGCTCTTGGAATAGTATTTTAGAAATGTGGAGGATTATATGGCGGGTGCTGGATATAAGACAAATAACAGAGCGGTAATTCTTGAGTATCTGACAGAGCATGCGTCTCACCCAGTGAGCGTTTCTGACATATGTGCTCATTTCAGTGAAATAGGAATGAATATAAACGTTACGACTGTCTATAGATACTTAGACAAGCTTGAGGCGGAGAACAGAGTTATAAAATATACAAACAGTGATGGCAGAAGAGCCGTATATCAATATGTAGAAGAAGGAGATAGCTGTCATCATCATCTTCATCTAAAGTGCATCGGCTGCGGCAAGATAATTCACCTTGACTGCACATTTATGAACGAAATTTCAAGACATATAGAGCAGCAGCATGGGTTTCATATCCAGTGCAGGAACTCTTTAATTTACGGCTACTGTGATGAATGCAGAAAAGAGGAAAAGACAATCTGAGGGATGTATACCTAATCAAATAACATTGAAACAGTAAATCTTTCATGCTATACTAAAATAAGTTCGAATTTGAATGGAGGAAAAAGATGGTTTACACTAAAGAAGTAGAAAATATGTGCATCGTTAACAGAGATGCAAACCATGGTCCTGCTCCTATTCCAGAAGAAGGAAAATGGGTACAGGCAAAAGAAATCAGTGATATTTCAGGTCTTACACACGGTGTTGGCTGGTGTGCTCCTCAGCAGGGTGCATGTAAGCTTACTCTTAACGTAAAAGACGGCGTAATAAAAGAAGCTCTTGTGGAAACTCTGGGATGCTCAGGAATGACACATTCAGCTGCTATGGCTGGAGAAATTCTTGTAGGAAAGACTATTCTAGAAGCTCTTAACACAGACCTTGTATGTGATGCTATCAATACAGCTATGAGAGAACTGTTCCTGCAGATCGTATACGGAAGAAGCCAGTCTGCTTTCTCCGAAGGAGGACTTTCTATCGGTGCAGGTCTAGAAGACCTAGGTAAAGGAACAAGAAGCCAGGTTGGAACTATTTATTCAACTGAATCAAAGGGACCTAGATACCTTGAGCTTGCAGAAGGCTATATCATGGAAGTTGGACTTGACGAAAATGACAGCGTAATCGGATACAAGTACGTAAATCTTGGAAGAATGATGGATTTCATCAAAGACGGAATTGATCCTATGGAAGCTATCGAAAAAGCAAGCGGCAAGTACGGCAGATTTGATGACGCGGTTAAGACAATTGATCCGCGTAAGGAATAGGAGGATGCCCGATGGAATTATTTGAAAACTACGATAGAAGAATCGGTAACATAGAAAAGGTTATGGCTGAATATGGAATCGAAAGCCTCGAAAGCGCAAGAGAAATGTGCAAGGCGAAAGGCTTTGATCCATACGAAATCGCAAAGAACATCCAGCCAATCTGCTTCGAAGATGCAGGCTGGGCATATGTTCTTGGTGCAGCTATCGCAATCAAAAAGAATGCTGTTACAGCAGAAGAAGCAGCAAAGGCAATCGGTGAAGGTCTTCAGGCTTTCTGTATTCCTGGATCAGTTGCTGACAGCCGTAAGGTTGGTCTAGGTCACGGAAACCTTGCTTCAATGCTTCTGAATGAGGAAACTGACTGCTTTGCATTCCTAGCAGGTCACGAATCATTTGCAGCGGCTGAAGGTGCAATCGGTATTGCAAACTCAGCAAACAAGGTAAGAAAAAAACCTCTAAGAGTTATTCTTAACGGTCTTGGAAAGGATGCGGCTCTAATTATTTCTAGAATCAACGGATTCACATATGTGAAGACTGAATACGATTTCTTTACAGGTGAGCTTAAGGTTGTATCAGAAACTCCTTACTCAAATGGTGACCGTGCTAAGGTTAAATGCTACGGTGCAAATGACGTAAGAGAGGGTGTTGCAATTATGCACCTGGAGAACGTAGATGTATCAATTACAGGAAACTCAACTAACCCTACAAGATTCCAGCATCCGGTTGCAGGAACATACAAGAAGGAAAGAGTTGAGCTTGGAAGAAAATATTTCTCAGTAGCATCTGGCGGCGGTACAGGAAGAACACTTCATCCTGACAACATGGCTGCAGGTCCGTCATCATACGGTATGACAGACACTATGGGAAGAATGCATTCTGATGCTCAGTTTGCAGGAAGCTCATCGGTACCGGCTCATGTAGAAATGATGGGATTCCTAGGCATGGGTAATAATCCTATGGTAGGCGCTTCTGTTGCAGTTGCAGTAGCAGTACAGGAAGCATTTAAATAGTTAACGTATAATAGAGCCGGCTTTATGCCGGCTTTGTTTTTGAAAGAGATTCTCTGGCATATGTACGGAGGATAGATGCAAAAGGAGTAGATTATGGAATATGTTATCAGTCATTTCGGACTGATTGTTGTCGTTGCAATTATAATGGCGCTTGTATGTTTTGCTACAGTGCTTATGGCTGCAAAAAACGATGCTGAACGTGATATCAATGACGAAAGATGCGAATTTGAATGTGGCTCATGTGAATATACACAGCAGTGTAGAAAACCAGGGAAAAAGGTATAAAAAACATAACGGATGGGATATGAAATGCATTTTGTGAGAGGGTTATGAAAGGCGATATATGTACCCCTAGGCATGGCATTTTCAGGCGTTTAGATGTTTTTTGTAAAGTTTTTGTTGAAGCATAGAATTATTTTGAAGACTGTGTGCGACAATGTGTATTTTGAGTGAATAATAAGCTTTTTCGTTTGTAATAAAAAAAGCAACGTGCTAAAATAAAAAACGAACACGAAATTAAATTAAGGAAGGTAAACATGAAAAAGAAACTGATCATTGGATGCAGCATAGCTGCAGTTGCTGCAATTGCGATAGGAGTTGGCATTTTTGCTGCAAATAACAGAACTCCTTATAATTACGACTTTTCAAAATATGCAACCTTTGGAGATTACAAAGGATTAACTTATACAAGAACGACAGAATCTGTCTCAGACGAGGAAGTTGAAGCTGAAATTCAGAATAGACTTCAGAGCGCTGCAACAAAAAAGACTGTTGAAGAAGGTGAAGTTTCCGATGGAGATACAATCAATGTATCATACGAGGGAAAGCTTAACGGAAAAGATACCTTCGAAGGCGGAAGCAGCGATTCACAGGATATCACAATTGGTGTTACATCAATGATAGACGGATTTACAGAAGGTCTTGTAGGTCATAAGGTTGGAGATACTGTAAAGCTTGATCTTAAATTCCCGGATGACTACCACGAAGAGTCAGTTGCAGGTAAGGATGTTGTATTTACAGTAAAAATCAACAACAAACAGATTACAGAAGTACCTGAGCTAAACATGGATTTCGTAAAGAAAAATTCAAAGGCAAAGAGCGTTGATGCATATAAAGAAGACGTAAAGAAGGACCTTCTAGAAAGCAAACAGGAAGCTGCAGACCAGGGAACAAAACAGGAGCTTTGGAGCCAGATTGTCGAAAAGACAAAGATGAAAAAGTATCCTGAAAAGGAAATGAAAAAAGCCAATGAAAAGGCAGATGAATGGGAAAACCAGTACAAGTCACAGGCTTCAGCTTACAACATGGAATGGGACGAATTCATGAAGAATGTTCTTCAGACAGACGAAAAGGGATTCAAGAAAATCAAGAAGATGTATGCTGAGGACATCGTAAAGAACGAAATAACTCTTTACTATATCGCTGACAAAGAAAACATCGATGTATCAAAGAGAGAATACAAGGATTTCCTTGATGACATTCTAGAAAAGAACGATTATACAGAAAAGAGTTTTGAAGAAGCATTTAATATGTCAATCGAAGAATACGGAAAACAGTATGACTGGGAACAGGGTCTTCTGCTTGACAAAGTTTTAGATAAAGTAATGAAACTAGGAAAAGAAACTAAATAAATATGCATATCACAAGGCTGGGGTTATAAAATCCCGGTCTTTGCTTTTCTTTGTGTGAATTTATATTGCAGTTAGGGGAGAATTGCTGTGAAATGAACTGTTTTCTGTGGAAATCCAAGCTGAGTTCTATAATTAAGTTAGAAAAATGATTCTAACTTAATTTTTTTTTACTCAAATTTCAATGATTACAAGGCTTTTGGGGAAGTTTTCTTACTTGTAAATAATAAAAATAATGGTGCAAAAACGGAC
>CAUWFN010000046.1:0-14887 GCA_963558075.1 uncultured Clostridia bacterium
TAAAAAAATACACACTAGAAGAAGATATTGACCGTGTAGAGCTTTTTGGCAATTTTGATGCTAATTTAAATCTCATACAGGAAAATACAGGAGTTGAGATTTTTCAGCGAGACAACGATATTTTGCTGAGAGGAAAAAATGTAGAGCTTGCAGAGGGAATACTCGATGAATTTGTTTCTGCACTAAAAAGTGGACAGACCTTAGACACTCAGAAAGTGAACTACGTTATAAGTTTGAAGAAGGAGGGGACATCCTATAGCGAAAGCAATGTGAACAGAGATATAATTTGTTTCACAGCAAAGGGGCAGCCTCTCAAGCCGAAAACTATCGGTCAGAAAAAATATGTTGATTCAATACGCAAAAGAGACATTGTATTTGGAATAGGCCCTGCGGGTACGGGCAAAACATATATCGCTGTTGCAATGGCTGTAAATGCGTTTAAGAATAAACAGGTACAGAAGATTATTCTTGCAAGACCTGCGGTGGAAGCTGGGGAAAGACTCGGATTTTTGCCAGGAGACCTTCAGGAAAAGGTTGATCCGTACCTAAGACCTCTTTACGATGCGCTTTATGATGTTCTCGGACGTGAGAATGCTATGCGTCTAAAGGAAAAAGAGGTAATAGAGGTTGTACCTCTCGCTTATATGAGAGGCCGTACTCTTGACAATGCTTTTATAATTCTCGACGAGGCACAGAACACTACTCGCGAGCAGATGAAAATGTTCCTGACCAGAATGGGTTTTGGATCAAAAGTGGTCGTAACAGGAGATATTACTCAGATTGACCTTCCGCGAGGCAAAAAGAGCGGGCTTGTGGAGGCTCAGAGAGTTCTCGAAAATGTAGAGGGAATCGATTTCTGCTATCTGAAGGATATGGACGTTGTAAGGCATGAGCTTGTTAAACGCATTATCGGTGCCTACGATAGTTACTACAAAAAATATCCAGAAGAGCTAGGGGAGTAGTCCTTGTAGCTTAAGTAGCCCATGGCGCGGGTTTTAGGAAAATGGCTACTGGCGCAAGTTTCCTTGTGCTGGATTTAAGGAAATCTGGATTTAATACGGATAATTGACAGAACGAAGGAGTAATATATGAACATATTTTTTGAAGATGAACATGTAGTGACAGATGATATTCTCTCTACAATGGAAAAAGCGGCAAAGCGCTGCCTAGAGCTTGAGGGTATCGACGATACAAACTGCGAAATTAGCGTTACGTTTGTGGAGGCTCCGGAAATCAAAGCACTTAACTCACAGTATCGCGGTGTAGACAGCGTAACTGACGTACTTTCTTTTCCACAGTTCGATGATTTAAATGACCTTACAAACGAATGCGAGGTATGTCTCGGAGACGTAGTTATATGTAAGGACAGGGCAAAGGAGCAGGCCGAAGAGTTTGGACACAGTTTTGAGAGAGAAATTATCTACCTGTTTACTCATAGTATTTTGCATCTATTGGGATATGACCACATGGAGGATGAGGAAAAGAAAGAAATGAGAGCCAGAGAAGAAGAGGTTATGTCATTTCTGGGTATTGAGAGGTAAGTAATATGAACGAAAAAGAACTATATCAGATTGCAGGGGAGGCCCTAAAAAATTCATATGCACCGTTTTCTAATTTTAAGGTAGGTGCGGCGCTACTTACAAAGAGCGGAAAGGTATATACAGGTGTCAATGTCGAAAACTCATCTCTTGGAGCGACAATATGTGCCGAAAGAACTGCCTGCGTTAAGGCTGTTTCTGAGGGAGAAAGAGAGTTTGAGGCTATTGCTGTAAGAGCTGAGAGTGGAGAAGCTTTTCCATGCGGTATCTGCAGACAGTTCTTATATGAATTTGCACCTGACATGCTTGTAATTAGCGGAGATGACGAGGACCACCTCAAGACATATAAATTGCATGAACTATTATTGGAAGGATTTAGGCTAAAATGAAATCAGGATTTGTAGGAATTATAGGACGACCTAATGTTGGAAAATCAACGCTGCTAAACGCAGTGCTTGGAGAGAAAATTGCCATTACAACAGACAAGCCTCAGACTACAAGAAACAGCATTAGAGGCATATACACAAGGCTTGATGAGGAAGGCAAAGACGACATTCAGCTTGTATTTATTGATACCCCAGGTATTCACAAGGCGAGAAATAAGCTAGGAAGTGCCATGACTGATATGGCAGTTAGTACATTCAAGGAAGTAGACGTTATTTTGTTCCTTGTGGACGGAGATATCAACAAGGGTCCAGGAGACAGATATATCATGGAAATGATAAAAGACGTAGATACTCCAAAGATTCTTGTAATCAACAAAATAGATAAGATGACTCCAGAAGAGTTTCAGAAGATATATAGTGACTACGAGGAGTTTGGCGTATTTGACGCTATATATGGAACATCTGCCCTAGAAGGCATCAATGTAGGTGACCTTATCGGCGGAATTGAGAAATTCATAGAAGAAGGACCTATGTATTTCCCTGAGGATATGATTACAGACCATCCGGAAAGATTCATTGTCAGTGAAATCATAAGAGAAAAGATACTGACATATCTAGAGGATGAGGTTCCTCACGGTGTTGCCGTAGAAATCGAAACATACGAGGAAAAACCAAAAATTACAAATATAGGGGCTGTTATATACTGCGAGAGAAAATCTCACAAAGGCATTATAATCGGAAAGCAAGGTAAAAAGCTCAAGGGAATCGGAAAGAGTGCAAGACTAGAAATAGAGGCTCTGCTCGGAACAAAGGTATACCTGGAGTTATGGGTCAAAGTTAAGGAAAACTGGAGAGATTCTGACTTTGCGATTTCCAATTTCGGATATAAGGAATAGAAAATGTACACTAACTCTGAAGGGATAGTTCTCAGGCAGGTAAAGGCTACAGGCGGAAGGCGCATGATTTTGATTTTTACGAAGCGATACGGGAAAATCAGCATAGGTACAGGTTCAAATGAAAAGAACGCAAAGACAAAAGCGGCCCTTGCCATAAGGCCTTTTACATACGGCAGATATGACTTTTACAGCAACAGGGATTACTACAATCTCAGTAGCGGTGAGACTATCAGAAGCTTTTATTCTATAGGTGAGGATTTAGACAAATATATGAGTGCATCTTTTGTTCTAGAGCTCACAGAAAAGCTACTACCGGATGAGGTTGCCCAGCCTGCTGTATTTAGTCTTCTTCTCGATTTTCTGAAGGCGATGGAAAAGCGCAGAAAGAGCTTTGATACTCTCGTTTTGGCATACGAAATTAAACTCCTCAAGATTCTTGGAGTGTTTCCAAAACTTGAGACTTGTGCATCGTGTAGCGAAGGCGAGTGTTCATATTTCAGCGTATGTGACGGTGGAATGATATGTCGTGAATGTTATGAGAAGATTAAGTCAAATGAGCAAAATAACAGGCACCTAAGATTGATTTATAAGGTGGAATTTGATATAGTAAGTATATTAAATTATTTTGCAAAGAAGCCTATAGAAGCGTTCGAAAGAATAGCTCTAGACGATAAAACAGCAAAGGAGCTTCAGTCGCTCATCAGAGAATATTTTTCCTATCATCTTGATGTTGGCAGACTGAAAAGCGAGAGTATGTTTACAAAAAAATTATAGGGAGGCAATACCATGGAAATCACATTTGAAAAAATTGAATTAGTTAAAGACAGAACTGGCGTGACCTACAAGGAAGCAAAAGAAGCTCTGGAAAATGCAGGCGGCAATGTGGTGGACGCTATCATTGCCATAGAAGAAACTGTTGATTGCACAGGAGCTAAGAAAGCAGGAGCAAAAAAAGATGCTCTAATTACAAAAATGAAGGAAATCGCAAAGAAGGGCAATGTTTCTAAGATTGTTGTTTCACGCGATGGAGAGACAATCATCAATATTCCACTTACTGTTGGAATCCTTGGTACTGTAGTTGCTCCATGGGGCATGATCGCAGGTACTGTTGCAGCTTTTGGATTTAAGTGCAAGGTTGAATTTGTTAAGGATGATGGTTCAGTTGTTGATATCACAGAAAAGGCTGAAGACCTATACGGTGATGCCGTAGAAAAGGGAAGCGACCTTTATGCTGATTTCAAGGAGAAGGCTCCTGATATGTACGACGACTTCAAAGAAAAGAGCAGCAATGTTTTTGCTAAAGCTAAGGGCTTTGCTCAGGCTGCAAAAGACAAGATTACAAAGGACGATGTTTCTGATATTGAAGTGAACATCTGTGACGGCGACTGCGAGCACTGCGAAGACGTGTGCGAGGATTTTGATGATTTCGATGGCTGCATCGCATCTGACTTTGATTTTGATGTAGAATTCGGCGATATCGCAGATGAGGCAGAAGACAAATTTGAGGATTTTGCAGATAAAGCAGAAGAGAAAATAGAGGATTTAGCTGATAGAGCAGAAGATAAGATTGAAGAGCTTGCAGATAAGGCAGATGATAAGCTTGATTCTGTAGAGGATGCAGTTGAAGAGGCCTTAAGATCTGCAGTAGACAAAAATAACTAAAATTTACGTTAATGCATGATGCCGAAAGGCAAATATTAATATACAAAATAGGAAGAGCAGGTAAAAAGTATAATGAGTAACAAAGCTACAATGGAAAAAATCGTTGCACTTGCAAAGAACAGAGGATATGTATATCCAGGTTCTGAAATTTACGGAGGTCTAGCTAACACTTGGGATTACGGCCCTCTGGGAGTTGAATTCAAAAACAATGTCAAGAAGGCATGGTGGAAAAAATTCGTACAGGAATCAAAGTACAATGTCGGTCTTGATGCGGCAATCCTTATGAACCCTAGAACATGGGAAGCTTCAGGCCACGTAGGCGGTTTTGCTGATCCACTTATCGACTGTAAAGAGTGTAAGGCAAGATTTAGAGCTGACAAGCTTATCGAAGAATACATGCAGGAGCAGGGAATGGAAGTTGTACCTGTAGACGGATGGTCAAACGAAAAACTAGAAAGCTACATTGCCGAAAACGGAATCAAATGTCCAGAATGTGGTAAGTCAAACTTCACAGGCATCAGACAGTTCAACCTGATGTTCAAGACTTTCCAGGGCGTAACAGAAGATTCAAAATCAGAAATTTATCTGAGACCAGAAACTGCACAGGGAATCTTTGTTAACTTCAAGAACGTACAGAGAACATCAAGAAAGAAGCTACCATTTGGTATCGCTCAGATCGGTAAATCATTCAGAAACGAAATTACACCAGGTAACTTTACATTCAGAACAAGAGAATTCGAACAGATGGAACTTGAATTCTTCTGCAAGCCTGGAACTGACCTTGAATGGTTCGACTACTGGAAAAACTATTGTATCAAATTCCTCGAAAGCCTAGGAATGACAATGGAAAACATCAGAACAAGAGACCACGAAAAGGAAGAGCTGTCCCACTACAGTAATGCTACAACTGACCTTGAGTATCTGTTCCCATTCGGATGGGGCGAGCTTTGGGGTATTGCAGACAGAACTGATTTCGACCTAAGACAGCACAGTGAATTCTCAGGAACAGAAATGGTTTATAACGATCCTGAAACAAACGAAAAGTTTATCCCTTACTGCATCGAGCCATCACTTGGTGCCGATAGAGTTGCTCTTGCATTCCTTGTAGATGCATACGATGAGGAAACACTGACAAGTGATAATGGAAAAGAAGACACAAGAGTTGTACTTAGACTTCACCCTGCACTTGCACCTTTCAAGGCAGCTGTACTTCCTCTTGCAAAGAAGCTAGCACCTGTTGCTGAGCCTATCTATGAGGAACTAGCAAAATACTTCAACGTTGACTACGATGCTTCTGGCTCAATCGGAAAGAGATACAGAAGAGAAGACGAAATCGGAACTCCATTCTGCATCTGTGTTGACTTTGATACAGAAACTGACGGTTGTGTAACAATCAGAGACAGAGACACTATGGAGCAGATTAGAATTCCTGTTTCAGAAGTAAGAGCATACATCGAAGAAAAAATGGTTTTCTAATATTTCTCACATATATAATTTTGAAGAAGGAGTGTGTTGAAAATGGTAAAGTTTGTTTATTCGTTTAATGAAGGTTCAAAGGACATGAGAGCTTTGCTTGGCGGAAAAGGAGCAAACCTTGCGGAGATGACAAAACTCGGACTGCCGGTGCCATTTGGTTTTACGGTAACAACAGAGGCATGCAATAGGTATTATGATGAAGGAAGGATCATCGATGATGCTGTTATTGCGGAAATCTATGCCAAAATGGAAGAGCTTGAGCAGGTTACAGGCAAAAAATTTGCTGATGATGCGAATCCTCTTCTAGTATCAGTAAGATCAGGGGCGGCTTTCTCAATGCCCGGAATGATGGACACAATCCTAAACCTCGGCCTAAACGACGAGGCAGTAAAAGGTCTTGCAAAGTCTGTAAACGACGACAGATTTGCATATGACAGCTACAGAAGATTTATTCAGATGTTTTCTGATGTAGTTCTCGAAATTCCTATGAAGAAGTTTAATGACGTTTTCGACGGAGCAAAAGAAGCTGCAGGAGTTGAGCTAGACGTTGATCTTAGCGCAGAAGACCTCATGAATGTAATCGAAAAGTACAAGGCTCTAGTGCTTGAGGAAACAGGAGTGCCTTTTCCTCAGGAGCCAAAGGAGCAGCTGCTCGAAGCCGTAAAAGCCGTATTCCGTTCATGGAATAATGATCGTGCAATCCTGTACAGACGTCTGAACCATATCCCTGATGATATCGGCACTGCCGTAAATATTCAGTCTATGGTATTTGGAAACATGGGTGATACATCAGCTTCCGGTGTAGCATTTACAAGAAATCCTATAAATGGCGAAAAAGCGCTGTTTGGTGAATTTTTGATAAACGCACAGGGCGAGGATGTTGTTGCAGGAATCAGAACTCCAAGACAGATTGCCGACATGAAGGTAATGTTCCCAGATCTTTACGATAACCTAATTAGCATAACAAAAGTGCTAGAAAAGCATTATACTGATATGCAGGATATCGAGTTCACTATCGAAAAAGGCAAGCTTTACATGCTTCAGACACGTGCAGGAAAGAGAACTGCAAAGGCTGCAGTAAAAATTACTGTAGACCTCGTAGAAGAAGAACTTATAGAAAAAGAAGAAGCTGTATGCAGAATCAACGCAGAGCAGGTAGACCAGCTGCTTCATCCTAATTTTGATGAGGCATCAGAAAAAGAGGCTAAATGTCTAGGCAAAGGTCTTGCTGCATCGCCTGGTGCTGCATGCGGAAAAGTATATTTTAACGCTTCAGAGGCGGAAGCTGCTGCTAAATCTGGCGAGAATGTAATTCTTATCAGAACTGAAACTTCACCAGAAGATTTGGCTGGTATGGTTGCAGCAGACGGTCTTCTGACTTCAAGAGGCGGCATGACATCTCATGCGGCTGTAGTTGCAAGAGGACTTGGAAAATGCTGTGTTGTAGGTTGCTCTGCACTTACAATAAAAGAAGAAGAGAAGACTGCATTTATCGGTGATTTCAAAATCCAGGAAGGTGACTATATCTCACTGAATGGTACTACAGGAAATATCTACGCAGGTATGATTCCTACCGAAAATGTGGAAATCTCAGACGACTTTAACAAAATCATGACATGGGCCGATGGTCTTAGAAATCTGAAGGTAAGAGCAAACGCAGATAACCCTGCCGATGCAAAGCAGGCTGTTGATTTTGGTGCTGAGGGAATCGGGCTTTGCAGAACTGAGCACATGTTCTTTGCTGACGGAAGAATCTCTGCTATGCGTAAGATGATTCTTGCTGATTCTACAGAAATGAGAGAAAAGGCTCTTGCTGAGCTTATGCCGTTCCAGAAGAACGATTTCAAGGCAATATTCGAGGTTATGGCTGATAGACCTGTTACAATCAGACTTCTAGATCCACCGCTACACGAATTCCTACCAAAGGAAGAAGACGAAATCAGAGCTCTTGCAGAGGATATGGAAATGACATACGATGAGCTTAACAAGCATATAGAATCTCTTCATGAGATGAACCCTATGCTAGGTCACAGAGGATGTAGACTTGCTGTTACATATCCTGAAATTGCGAGAATGCAGACAAGAGCAATTATCGAAGCAGCACTAGAAGTAAAGGCGGAGAAAGGCTTTGATATTATGCCGGAAATCATGATTCCTCTCGTTGGAATCGAGTCCGAGCTAAAATATGTAAAGGACGTCGTTGTCAGCGAAGCCGAAAAGTGCAAGAAGGAATACGACTCATCTATGGAATTCCTTGTTGGAACTATGATAGAAATTCCTAGAGCTGCACTTACAGCAGATGAAATTGCAAGAGAGGCTGAATTCTTCTCATTTGGAACAAATGATTTGACTCAGTTGACTTATGGATTCTCAAGAGACGATGCTGTAGCTATTATCGACGAATACATGGAAAAAGACATCCTGAAGGATAACGTGTTCAAGACTCTTGATACTGATGGAGTCGGAAAACTCGTAGAAACTGCTGCAAAGCTTGGTAAGCAGACAAGATCGAACCTCAAGCTAGGTGTTTGCGGAGAACATGGAGGAGATCCTCGAAGCATAGAATTCTGTGCTAAGGTAGGGCTAAACTATGTTTCGTGCTCACCATACAGAGTTCCGATTGCACGTCTTGCAGCAGCTCAGGCAGCTGTTAAACTTGCAGCAGAAAAATAAGTTTAAATGCCTAGAGTGCATAAGTAATTTAACAAATTAATCGTTTACTAAACCCTTTGTTCATTGAGCAAAGGGTTTTCTGACAAAAATAGAGGTACTGTTTATGAGATGGAACAAAAAAATATTTGCCAGAAACATGGCGATTTTAGCGGCTATTATTCTGGTAATCTTCTTTGGTGCAAGGGGTATAATCAATAATTTCAGAGACCTTGAGCTAAAGGGAAACAAAGACACTGTAGTAGAAATGGGCACTGAGTTTAAGGATGAGGGATGCAACATATCATCGGCAGATGTAAAGGGCACTGTTGATACGGAAACCCCGGGTGACTATGTTCTGACCTACACTTATAAGGATCAGAGCGTAAAAAGAACTGTTCACGTTGTTGACCCGGCTTCAGTTGTAGTAGGACTCAAGGGCTCATCAAAAGCAATAGTAAAGCAGGGCGAAAAGTATGTTGAGTCGGGTGCCTATGGAATCGACAAAACTACAGGAAAGGCTGTAGAGTGCAAGATAAGCGGAGATGTTGATACATCAAAGCCTGGAACATACAAGGTAAAATACAGCTTTAAATCAGGGTCAATCGAAAAGAAGCTGACAAGAAAGGTTGAAGTTGTAGACAAAAAAGATTTTAAGGCTAATAAGGAAGGTGTTCCTGTTTTGATGTATCATTATGTATATACAGAAAACGATATGGCAGAAAATCTAAATGGAAACTATATTCTTCAGAGCGATTTGGAAAACCAGCTGAAGTATCTGACAGAAGAAGGTTACTATTTCCCAAGCTTTAGTGAGCTTAGGGCTTATGTTGATGGAAAGCTTTCGCTACCGGAAAAGAGCGTAATCCTGACCTTTGATGATGGCCAGTACGGTTTCCTTTCACATGGAATTCCTTCCCTAGAAAAGTACAAGGTTCCTGCTATATCATTTCTGATTGGAACAAAGGAAGGCGAGTCGAAGATGAAGGATTATGCAAGTCCTTACGTATGCTTTGAATCTCACTCTTATGATATGCATAAGCCTGGCGGAAATATTGGTCATGGCGGCGTTATAAGTGCGATGAACAAAGAGGGCATAAAAGAAGACCTAACAAAAATGGCTTCGATTCTTGGCACTAACGATGCTTTCGCATATCCTTATGGAGATATGACAGAGGATGCTAAGGCGGCTGTAAAAGATGCAGGAATCAAAGTCGCATTCAGCACTGAATATGGCAAGGTTCACGAGGGGGCTGACTTTAGAGCTCTTCCTAGAGTAAGAGTTCAGGGATATAACAGCCTCGATGCATATATAGCGACTATAGAATAATTCTATTTAAATATTCTAGCAAAGCCGAGAAATTCGAAAAAAGAAAATACGAAAACAGATTTAAGTTGAGCAAAGTTTACGAAAGTATTTCGTAAACTTTGCTTTATTTTTTATAAACATTTATAAAGAAATCGAACGAAAAATGGAAAAAACTGTAGAAATGTAAAAAAATCATGCAGAAAAGCAAAAAATATTAACTTTTTTGCAATAAATGTTTGCAAATCATAGAGGAAAACCGTATAATAAAAATTGTGAAAAGTGTTTAGTAAATAAGTTTCGTAAAAGCTAAGTAAATAGAATAAAAAGCTTGCGTAAACATATGCGATGTTGAGGAAGGAGGTATTTCGTGAATATTAAGGATATAGCAGCTCTTGCAGGTGTATCTGCGGCGACAGTTTCCAAGGTTCTTAACAGAAAGGATTCTGATATAAGTGAGGCTACAAGAGAAAAGGTTCTTAAGATTGTTCAGGAATACCAGTATGTTCCTTATTCAAGAGTGCGCAGAAATCTCATGGAACGAAACTATACTATCGGTGTAGTTATTTCGGAGGAGTACTCTATAGATTCAGAATTTGTATATGCGATAGAGAAGGTTGCTTCTACGCTAGGATATAGCGTTCTATTTCATAGGATGAACAGTGAGAAATCATATATGAGGCGTCTTGAGAACAAGAATCTCGATGGCCTTGTTATAATCGGAAGAGAAGAGATGGCATCGTCCGTTTTAGATGAGGTTAGCCTCAGCAGTGTTCCATGTATATGCGCAGGATGCAATATGTCATCTAGAGGCATCGAAAGCTTTGATACTCCTCAGGAGGAGGCGGCATATAAGGCGGCATCTTATCTTGCGGCAAGAGGTCATATAAATATCGGATGTATTGCGCCTGAGACTGATTCAGTCGCAAGAGGACTTCAAAGAGCACTTTACGAAAACAGAATAGAATACGATTCTAGCAATATTTTCAGCGAGGATATTCTGAAGGAAGAAGGCAGAAATGACCTAAGAGAATGGTTAAGTCAGCGCTACACTGCTGTTATCGTAAGCGATACAGATGGACTTCTTTCTCTTACACAGATGCTCGGAGAAAAGGGCATTATGATACCAGATGATATTTCTGTTATCTCTCTTACAGACAGCAGATATCTGAGCATGCTTACGCCGAGAATAACATCTGTATGCTCTTATACAGATAGATTCGCAGAAAAAATTATCGGTAAAATCGTATCACTTATCGAGAACAAGAAATTTTCGGAACCGGAAATTACTATAGATATTACAGAGAGAGGAAGCGTGAAAAATCCAGATAACAGCGTCGGTCAAAAGCTTGTTGTTGTAGGAAGTATGAACCAGGATATCACGATTACAGTTCCTCACGTTCCAACTGGCGGTGAAACTTTAGTAACAGGAAATGTAACATTCATACCTGGCGGAAAGGGTGCAAATCAGGCAGTTGGAGCAGCAAAGCTTGGCGCTAGAGTGTATCTTATCGGATGCATAGGAAACGACAGCGTTGGAAAAGAGCTTTATACAGGTCTTCTATATCACAGAATCAAGATGGAAGGCGTGAGAATGGAAAAGACTGTTCCTACGGGAAAGGCATATATAGCAGTTCCAGAATCAAACGGCGGCGAAAGTACGATCATCATATATCAGGGTGCAAACAACTACCTTGACTGCGAACAGATTATGCTTCACAGAAATCTCTTTGATGATGCGAAGTTCTGCTTGCTTTCTTTGGAAATTCCTCTAGAGACTGCAAAGTACGTCGTAAGCACATGCAAAGAGAAGGGCGTTTCGGTTATCATCAAACCTTCTGGAGTTGACCATATAGATGACGAGCTATTGGAGGGCGTAACATATTTCGTACCAAATAGAAAAGAGCTTTCGCTTCTTGTGCCTGGCGATGAAACGCTAGAGGAAAAGGCTGAGTATCTGATGTCAAAGGGTGTCGAAAATGTTATCGTAACCTTAGGCAGAAGAGGATGCTATTTGAGAAACGAAAATAGCTCGCAGTATTATGGACCTGCTGAATTTGAATCTGTTGATTCTACAGGTGGGGCGGATGGTTTTATAAGTGCTCTTGCAGTTTACTTAAGCGAGGGAATGCCACTTTCTAAGGCAATTGGCTTTGCGACATATAGTGGAGGAATCACAGTTACAAAACAGGGAGTACAGCCGGCATTACCTGACAGAGAACAGCTTGACATGTATAGAGATGACATACTTCAGAAATTTGGATCTGAAAACTGAAAAGAAAAGTTATTTATATAGATACATTACTTACAGATGAACTGAAGGGAGAATAGTTTTGAGTAAAATTTTGGTCATTGGAAGCCTTAACATGGATTTTGTTATCGATGTTTTGAAAATGCCACTGGCAGGAGAAACAATCCTCGGAAAAAGCCTTGAGCTTGTACCGGGAGGTAAGGGAGCAAATCAGGCTTATGCAGTTGGAAAGCTAGGTTCTGATGTTGCAATGATAGGTGCCGTTGGAAATGATGTCTACGGAGAAAAGCTCATATCAAATCTTGAGTCAGTAGGCGTTAATACAGATGGAATCGAAAAGCTAGATGGAGTTCCTACAGGAAATGCATTTATAACTGTAGATGAAAATGGAGAAAACAGTATAACTGTAATTCAGGGAGCAAATGCTCTTCTTGACCGCAGTATTATAGATAAACATATTAATCTTATTGAGGAATGCGAGGCTGTAATCATGCAGCTAGAAATTCCACTTGATACAGTTTCCTACGTAAAGGAAATTGCAGGCAAAATGGGAAAGAAAATTATCCTAGATCCTGCACCGGCAAGAAACGATCTTTCGGACGAGTTCCTAGCCGGTTTTGATATAGTAAAGCCTAACGAAACAGAGCTTCAGACGCTTCTGTCAGAAGAACTGAATACGAAGGAAGAGCTTATCGCAGGTGCGAGAAAGCTTCAGGAAAAAGGTATAAAAGATGTAATCGCCACTTTAGGCGGTGACGGATCATTTCTTGTAAGAGATGATGAGTGCATCTTCTTTGATGCGGAGAAGGTCAAAGCCGTCGATACTACTGCGGCGGGGGACTGTTTTACAGCAGCGTTCACTTCTCACATTACAGAAGGTCATACCTACGAAGAGGCTATCAGATTTGGAAACAAAGTGTCTGCCATTGTTGTAACAAGAAAAGGCGCACAGACTTCCATTCCGTCTATGGAAGAAGTAATGGATATTTTATCAAAACAGGAGGAAAAGTGATGACAGCAGAAACAAAGATTCCGGTAGTAATTGACTGTGATCCGGGTGTGGATGATGCGCTTGCGATTTTTCTTGCGCTGAAGCATCCGAAAATCGACCTGAAAGCAGTATGTTCTGTTTCAGGAAATGGACTGATTGATAACACAACAGCAAACAGTCTTAAGATTCTATCTCTGTGCGGAAGAGAAGACATTCCAGTATACAGAGGATCAGCAACAGCCCTCGACAACGAGGCACCGGAAACAGTTCCGGCTTTTGGAGACGATGGTCTCGGCGGCTATGCCCATGTTGTTCAGACAGACAAAAAAGAAGAAGACGAATATGCGGTGGATTTCCTTGTGAGATATGCAAATGAGCATGCAGGAGAATTCGTGCTATTTGCAATCGGACCTTGCACAAACATCGCAAAAGCAATTAAAAAAGACCCAAGCTTCCCTAAGAAAATTAAGAAATTAATCATAATGGGTGGAGCAAAATACACAGGAAACATGTCAGCAGTTGCAGAATACAACTTCTGGGCAGATCCACAGGCTGCACATGAGGTTATGACTGCAGGATTTGAAGATGTTGTAATGGTAGGTCTTGATGTAACAAACAAAATCGCTCTTGGCGCAGAGGTCAGAGAAATGCTTAGAATTTTCAACACAGATCTTTCTAACTTCGTATATGATGTAACTCGCGTAGGTGTTGATGACAACTGGATGGAAAGAAGAAAACCTCTTGCTCCAATGCACGACGTTCTAACAGTTGCATACTTAATAGACGAATCAATTCTAAAGACAAAAAAAGCTTATATCGATGTCGTTACTGACGGAATCGCAAAAGGTCAGTCAGTTGTTGACATAAACGGTCACTGGAACGGTGGCACATGTAATGCTCTTTATGCGGCTGAGGTTGATGTGGACAAATTCTACAAGCTGTTCTTATCAACAGTATTCAGCGAAAATGCAAAGGAAATCGAAGAGTACTTTGCAGTATAGTTAATATTAATGGAAGGAGAATTTAGAAAATGGCTAAAAAACAGAATGGTAATTTTTCACTAATGGTAATTCTGCTAATCCCAGTAGCAATTGCAATCAACATCGTAGGAGGAACTCTAACTTCAATGCTTAAGATTCCTGTAGACCTTGACATGATCGGTGTACTTCTAGTAGGATGCCTTGCAGGCCCTATCCCTGCTGCTATCACAGGTGTTCTTACAAACCTTATCAACGGTATCATGGACCCTACATGGATTCCATACGCAATCTGTGCATTCTTCATCGGTATTGCAGCAGGTCTTCTGTCAAAATACAAGATGTACAGCAGTGTTCCAAAAATCATCCTATCAGGTATCATCATCGCTCTAGTTGCAACAGTAACAGCAACTCCAATCACAGTATTCGTATTCGGTGGAGCAACAGGTGGTGGAGCATCAATGCTTGCAGCAGGTCTTATGGCTACAGGTAAGCAGATTCTAGAATCAGTACTGTCAGTTTACATCGTAACAGAAACAGTAGGAAAACTTATTTCCATTTTCGTAGCATATCTTATCATCAAAGCTATGCCTGACCGTACTCTAACAAAATACAAATATGGTATGAATTTCGTAAAAAGTGCGAAGTAGGAGAGAGAAATGAATAATTCAGATAAGAAGTCTAACAAGATTGCAGACTTATTGGTGCTAGAATATAAATAGTACAAGTCAAAATGAGAATTCCTAATCTAATAT
>CAUWFN010000047.1:0-12902 GCA_963558075.1 uncultured Clostridia bacterium
ATATAGTTAATTTCAGAGATATAAACCTTTCTTAAGATTTTCTGATTCCTAATACATAGATAGTTTCCCGTTTTCATAAATGTCCTCCATACCAAAATATAAATATCTTTTTATATCATATCACGTAACAAACTTAACATTTGCCTGAAAAACAGGAATTTTGTCACGAAATCAGGAATTTTGACAGGAAAACAGGAATTCGGGCAAGAGGTGTGCATCAGCTTGAAATTCAATTCAGATGCCCATAAATCTGCATACTAAAAACCCCGGAAGCGGTTCCCGGGGCTTTTAGCTGCGATATTTAATATTAATTTAAGAAAGAACGTTCAAAAGAAATTATTACCCTATCTCCTTTTGACATTATCAAGTATAACAATCAAAAGTGACGATTCTGTAAAGAATCTTTATCCGAAATATGTAGATACGGTTACAATGTCAAGTATATATCTATCCTGTTCAAACTAAGCCTCCCGCAACTAATGTCGCGAGAATCGACCCATTAACAATTAAATTCCCATAGTAAAGAAACTTAACTGGTCTGTTTCCGGAAGACCATCAAACACTCCGTAGCTTCTGAGTGCCGTAACAGCAGTTTTGTTCAGTTTTGCTCTATTTATAGCCTCTTCAACCGTATCAAAAGGCTTTTCGTTATATGCATTAACAAAGGCCTTCGCCGCCGTATCACCTACACCTTCGAGTGCAACAAAAGGAAGGATAACCTTACCTTCATCGGTCCAGAATTTCAGAGCCCTTGATTTTCCAAGCTCAGGCTTTTTGAATTCATATCCTCTCGCATACATCTCATATGCCACCTCAAGAACAAGAATCTGAGCCTTTGCCTTTGGCGGAGCATTGTCGCCCATCGCATTTATTTCGTCAATTCTGTCAAGACACGCCTTTGGTCCCCTCAGTATAGTATCAGCATCAAAATCAGCCGCCACGCTTGTAAAATGAGTTGCATAAAATTCTTGCGGATAATAAACCTTGTACCATGCCATTCGGAAAGACATCATAACATAAGCAACCGCATGGGCTCTCGGGAACATGTACTGGATTTTGATACATGAATCAATGTACCATTCCGGAACACCATGAGCCTTCATAACCTCAAGTTGCTCATCCTTTAGAGGCCTATTCTTTCTAACGTCCTCCATTATCTGGAATGCTGTACTGTTTTCTATTCCCTTGAGAATTAGATAGTTCATAATGTCGTCACGAGTAGAGATAACCTCTCTCATAGTAGCAACACCTGATCTTATATAATCCTGAGCATTGTTCAGCCATACATCAGTTCCGTGAGAGAAGCCCGAAATACGCACAAGGTCTGCAAACTTATCCGGCTTTGTATCGTCAAGCATCTGTCTTACAAAAGAAGTTCCAAACTCCGGTATAGCATAAGTCCCGTGAGTAAACTTGTATTCAGGATCTTTGATATCAAGGCTTTCCGTACCGTTGAAAATACTCAGAACCTTCCTATCAGTTAAGTCTACATTCAGCGGGTCGATTCCAGTCATATCCTGAAGCTGTCTAATCATAGAAGGAATGTTGTGTCCGAGAATATCAAGCTTCAAAAGGTTTTCATCTATCTTATGGTAATCAAAGTGAGTCGTCACAATATCTGACTTTGTATCATTTGCAGGCCTTTGTACAGGACAGAATTCGTAAATCTCGTGGTCATCTGGCACTATAATAATTCCGCCAGGATGCTGCCCCGTAGTCTTTTTTACACCTGTGCAACATTTTGCAAGTCTGTCCGCCTCAAATTTGTTTATCGGTCTGTTAGTCTCATCAAAGAATTTCATCACATATCCGTAGGCCGTCTTGTCTGCAACAGTTGATACAGTTCCCGCCTTATAAACGTTTTTTTCACCAAAGATTTCACCCACGTATTTGTGAGCAGTCGCCTGATACTCACCTGCAAAGTTAAGGTCGATATCAGGTTCTTTGTCGCCCTTAAATCCAAGGAATGTAGCAAAAGGAATAGTGAAGCCGTCTCTGTTCATCATGGTACCACACTCAGGACACTCCTTCTCTGGCATATCTATTCCACAGTCATAAAGCTGCATATCTCCCCATTCTAGGTGCTTACATTTTGGACATATGTAATGGGGGTCAAGAGGATTTACCTCTGTAATTCCCGCCATAGTTGCAGCAAAGGATGAGCCTACAGAGCCTCGTGAACCTACGAGATAGCCGTCTTCTAGCGACTTGTGAACAAGCATCTGTGCAGATACATACATGACAGCATATCCATTACTTATAATTGAGTTAAGCTCTGTTTCTAGTCTCGATGCAATTTCCTCTGGAAGTGGATTTCCGTATAGGCTGTATGCCTTTTCCATACATGTCTTTCGGAGAGTTTCCTCAGCACCTTCAATCTTAGGAGGGAATTTTCCCTTCGGCACCGGCAAAATCTCACCAGAAATCATATCAGCAATCTTGTTCGTATTCTCAACGACGATTTTGTAAGCCGCCTCCTCGCCAAGATATGAGGAAAATTCCTCCATCATTTCCTCTGTGGTCCTCATATAGAGCCCCTGGCCATTTTCAGCATCCTTAAAACCCATACCAGCAAGTAGAATGTTTCTGTAGATTGCCGACTCAGGCTCATCATAATGGGCATCTGTTGTCGCAACAACTGGCTTTCCAAGTTTTTCGCCGATACTTATAACACGCTTATTAAACTCTATTAGATCCTCTTTTCCAGATACAATGCCCTTATCTATCATGAACTGGTTGTTAATCAGAGGCTGAATTTCTAGATAATCATAAAACTCTGCCACCTTGCAGACTTCATCATCGGAGCATCCGGATGTAATCGCTCTGAAAACTTCACCAGCTTCACAGGCAGAGCCGATAATTAGCCCCTCCCTGTGCTCCCTGATAAGAGATTTTGGAAGACGCGGTCTCTTGTAAAAATACTCGAGATGGGATTTAGATACTAGCTTATATATATTTTTTAGACCTTCCTGGGTTTTTGCTAAAAGAATTATATGGTTAGTATTTTTTGCCTTGTAGTCGATGCTTCCGTCATCATTTGTACAGTCACTATCATCAAATACATAGCCTTCCATTCCGTATATTATTTTTATTTCCGTTCCGCTTCCTTTGAGCTTTTTGGCTGTTTTTGCAGCGTCTGGGAAACTCTGAACAACTCCATGGTCAGTAATTGCAACAGCAGGCTGACCCCATCTTGCAGCGGTTTTTACAAGGTTTTCAACCTCATTTAGTCCGTCCATTGCGCTCATCTTGGTGTGAGCATGAAGCTCAACTCTCTTGAGTCCTTCGAAATTATCTTCTCTTTTCTTGACTTCGCCTTTTTCGATTCCCTCTATCATTACACTTACGCAGTTTTCGTATCTATCCCATTCTGCGTTTCCTGCAATTTTGAGAAAGTCTCCGTTTTTGAGAAGAGGCTCAAGCTCTGTCCATTTTTCTTCACTGAAAAAAGCTTTCGTGCAAACGGAAGTCTTTTTGTCAGTGATAAGCAGCGTAGTCAGCTTGCTTCCGTTTCTAGTTGTCTTAGCATCTTTGTTAAAAAGTATACCTTCAATGACTACGCTTCCGCTTTCGCTCGTCAAGCTGCCCAGCGAAACCACCTCGCCAGTAATAGCCTTGGTTCCAACGAGGCGGTTTCCCTGCGCCGGCGCATCAATATCACGCTTGCGCCGGCGGCCTCCGCGGCCGGATGGGGTAAATCCACCCTGAGCACCAGACCCGCCAAAGCCGCCCTGGCCAAAGCCGCCGTTACTAGAGCCACCGAATCCGGTGCCGCCGGAGGCGCAAGCTCCGCTGAAGCCTCCGGCATTTTGTCCGTCTCCAAAGCTGCCATTGCCAAAGCCCCCGCCCTGGGATGCTTTCGCTTCGCGAGCCTTTCTGCACTGCTCCTCGTGAGCCTTCACAGACTCCCGTATATCATCAACTTCAGATTCTTCCCATGATTTTCTTGCACTTTCATAAACATTACTATCGTTTTGAAATTCAACCTTATAATTAAATCCAAAATACCTACGAAGAAGCTCTGCAAATCTATGAGACACCTCTGCATTTAGCCTATCTGTAATCATGTCACCTAGAGAACCTATGATAACAGTATCACCAGATATTCTGCAGTTTTCCTTGTGAATAGCCTCAGATAAAACAGAATAAGGACCATTGATAATCTTGATCATGTGCGGCACAAAAGCTTTTACAGCCTCTTCATCGCTCATAATAAGATTTTCAAACCTGTAATCAAAGCTTACGCCTTCAAGCTCTGCTATTGTACCTGTCATTATTCCAGCAATCTTCTGAGCATCTAAATACGGAATAACGAAATTGAGCCGGAGCGTAATCTCTAGCACTCCGGACTCCTGTACAAAAACTGCATCTTCAACTTCGTATTTATATTCAGATTTGTCATATTTACCGATTGAATTCCAGTCAATCTGACTATCGAATAATTCCCTCATGTTTTCTAATAACCTCTATCAATTCATCCGCGATGTCTTTTTCGTCTACAGTTTTAAGGATTTCCCCTTTCTGGAAAATGACACCTTTGCCCTGACCTCCAGCAACGCCGAAATCAGCTTCCTTTGCCTCTCCTGGGCCGTTTACAATACATCCCATTACAGCAACCTTAAGGCCCGATGAGATTCCTGATTTTGACAGTCTCTCGTCAACCTCCTCTGCAAGCCCCTGAAGATCTATCTTTGTTCTTCCACATGTAGGACATGAAACTAGGTTGTATGGCATCGGTCTCATACCTACTGTCTCTAGAATTTCCTTTGCAAAATAAACCTCTTCTACAGGGTCTGCTGTTAGCGAAACTCGCATAGTATCACCAATGCCTGCAAGAAGAAGTGCACCAATTCCAATTCCTGACTTGAGCTTTCCACGTCTTACAGTTCCAGCCTCTGTGATTCCTATATGAATAGGATGATCAGTCTTATCTGCAAGAATCTTATGAGCATCAAAATTCATCTTAACGTCAGATGATTTGATTGAAATTACAAGATTATCATATCCCATATCTTCTATAAGTTTTAGATTGTTAAGAGCGCTTTCTGCAAGACCTTCTGCCGTAACTCCGCCATATTTTTCTAGTACAGGCTTTTCTAGTGAACCTGAGTTTACACCAACCCTAATTGGGATATTCTTTGCTTTTGCAGCTTTAACAACGGCTCTAACTCTATCTTCACTTCCGATGTTTCCTGGGTTGATTCTTATTTTATCAGCACCTGCTTCTATTGCGGCAATAGCAAGTCTATAATCAAAATGTATATCTGCAACAAGCGGGCAGTCTGTTTCTTTTCTCACTTCTGCAAGAACCTCTGCCGCCTCCATATCCGGAACTGCAATTCTTACGATTTCACAGCCCGCATCCTGAAGCTCTCTTATCTGTTTGAGTAGAGCTTCTTTGTCGTGTGAGCTTACATTTGCCATCGACTGTATTGCAACAGGTGCACCTGCACCTATCTTTACGTTTCTAATTAATACTGATTTACTCATGTTAACAACCTCACAATATCATTCCACGTTACGAATATAGCAAAAGCTATGATAAGCATAAATCCTATACTATGAATTCTGCCTTCCATTTCGTCTGTTATTGCTTTTCCTGTAATCATTCTGATAAAGATAAACAGTATCCTTCCACCATCAAGAGCAGGCAGCGGAAGAAGGTTAAACAGCGCAAGGTTAATGCTTATCAAGCCTACGAGATTCATGTAATAAAGGAATCCATAATCTGATGTATCGTTTACAGCACTTATTATTCCAACAGGCCCGCTGACACTATCTCTAAAATTGCCGCTTTTGAATATATTTGCAAGAGCATCAAAAATTGAACCTGTCATTCTCCATGTGATAATCGCACCATTTTTCACTGCCAGAATCGGGTTATGATCAAGCTTTGAGTTTATACCCACCATATATCTTTCTGTCTCTTTGTCATATACAGGAACTATGCTCTTCTCGAGCTCCTTTCCATCTCTTGAGACAGTTATACTTACAGCCTCTCCTTCTTTGACCGTAGAAATTTTCTCTATAACATCCTGCCAAGATTTTGTTCTTTCATTTTCGACAGCTACAATCTCGTCTCCACCTTTGATTCCAGCTTCGTATGCAGGACTTCCTTCTATGGTTTTTTCAAGAGTTGTTGTAGGCATTCCGCTTATTCCAACAAGAACAGAGTAAATGATAACTGCAATCAGTATATTCATCGCAGCACCTGCTGCCATTATTATTAGCTTCTGCCACCACTTCTTGTTATTTAGAGCTCTTTCATTTTCTGTTTCACTCTTTTCGTCTTCGCCTTCCATAGCACAGTATCCACCGACCATAATTAGACGCACAGAATACAAAGTTTCCTTGCCCTGTTTCTGAAATATGGCAGGTCCCATACCAAAAGCAAATTCATTTACCTGAACGCCGCAAGCCTTTGCTGCGATAAAATGTCCGAGCTCATGAGGAAAAATCATAAGCCCGAACATAATGATAACTAAAATTAACGTCATAAAACTCCCCTATAAACCTAGCAGCTCTTTTGTTTTTGCTCTAGCCCAGCTATCAGCTTCTGTTATATCATCAAGTGTAACTGACTTAACCGGACTGTGAGCTTCAAGAACTTTTTCTATGTATTTTGGAATATCTGTAAATCCAATTTTTTCTTTGAGGAACATGTCCACAAGAACCTCATTTGCGGCATTCATAACAACAGGATAACTCTTTCCTGCTCTAGATGATTCATAGGCGATGTTTATACATTTGAACACCTTTGGATCTGGCTTTTCAAACGTCAAGTTTGCGCCTTCTTCGAAAAAGTTTAGACCTTTGCCGCTATATGAAAGTCTCTCTGGATATCCAAGAGCAACACTTATAGGAATTCGCATGTCAGGAAGTCCTAGCTGAGCGATCACTGATGTATCCTCAAACTCTACTGCAGAGTGAACTATGCTCTGTGGATGAACTAGAATCTGTATATCATCTAAAGGTACATCAAAAAGCCATTTTGCTTCTATTACCTCAAGACCCTTATTCATCATTGTAGCAGAGTCTATAGTTATCTTCTGTCCCATAGTCCACTTCGGATGCTTCAGAGCTTTTGCTAACGTTACTTCTGAAAGCTCTTCTTCTGTATATCCTCTAAATGGGCCTCCTGATGCAGTCAAAAGTATTCTATTTATTTTCTTTCCCTCATTACCCATAAGACACTGGAAAATAGCACTGTGCTCACTATCTACAGGCAGGAGCTTAACTCCATGTTTTCTAACCATATCCATTACAATTTCTCCGCCTGCGACAAGAGTTTCTTTGTTGGCAAGAGCAATATCTTTGCCCTTTTCTACTGCCCTGCATGTTGGAATAAGTCCCCTCATACCCATAAGTGAGTTTAAAAGTATATCGCTTTCATATTCAGCTGCATCTATTAGTCCTGAGCTTCCGTATGAAACGTCAAGTCCTTTATATTTTTTCTGGATTTTTATTGCATCATCCTCTGACTGAGTTACAACCATCTTAGGGTGAAACTTTGCAATCTGCTCATCCAAAAGCTTTGCGTTTTTTCCGCATGTTAGAACACTGACCTCAAATCTGTCAGGGTTTTCTGATATAACATCTAGGGCCTGCGTTCCGATTGAACCAGTACTTCCCAGTATAGCTACTTTTTTCATATCCTTCTCCCAAAATTACATTAATACAAATACAATGTAGTAGTAAACGACAGGAGCTGTAAACAGCACACTGTCAAATCTGTCAAGAATTCCGCCATGTCCCGGAATCAGGTTACCATAATCTTTGATGCCCATTTTTCTCTTGTATGCTGATGCAGTCAAATCTCCACACATAGATAAAATTGATGCAATCAAACCTATGATAAGCGCATGAACCATCAAGAATGGAGCAAAGAAGTGAGCAAAGAGTCCGCAGCAGATAACGCTTCCAAGAACTCCGCCTACCGCGCCTTCTATAGTTTTTTTAGGGCTTAAATTAGGACAAAGCTTATGCTTTCCTAGGAATACTCCTGTAAAGTAAGCAAAAATATCAGTTCCAAATGCAGACAGAAGCACAAGCCAGATTAATATTGAATATGGACCTGTCTGATCTACTAGTACAACATGGAACGAGAAGAAAATAACATATACAAGGCCAAGCATAGTTGCAAGAGCATCTTCTATTTTTCTTTCGTTAATCTTGAACATGTACATAGAACTTGCCATAACTCCGAATACAAGCCATGCGATGATATACTCGTGCTCTAGAGGGAAGAAACAGTTCAGTGTGTATAGGATGAACAAAAATACATAAGCAATCTTATAGCTTGGGTGTATATCCATAGCTTCAAATCCTCTGAACAGCTCTCTTACTCCAATAAATCCTACAAGTATGCATGCCGCAATAAGTGGGTAACTTCCAAAATAAACTACCGCAAGAAGTGGCACCATACAAAGTCCCGAAATAATTCTTGTTTTCATATGCCTCAAATACCTCCATTTATTAAATTCCGAAAGGAATTATTTGTTTCTTCCGCCAAAACGTCTGTCTCTACCTGCGTAATCTTCCAGAAGCTTTTCGTATTCTTCTGGCGTGAAATCAGGCCACAGGCTGTCTGTAAACTCAAACTCGCTGTATGCGCTCTGCCAGAGCATAAAATTGGATAATCTCTCTTCACCACTCGTTCTGATAATAATGTCAGGATCTGGAATATTATCATTTTCTTTTCCTGTATATAGATATTCAGAAATCAGCTCTTCTGTTACTTCTGTATCTTCAGGAAGCTTGCCTTCTCTTATATCAGATATGATTTTGTTGACTCCGCGCACGATTTCAGCACGGCTTCCATAATTAAGCGCTATATTAAACTGTAGACCTGTATTGTTTCTCGTTGTCTCCAGTGATTTTTCGAGTCTTTCTCTTGCGTCCTTAGGAATAACTGAATAGTCTCCCAAAACATGGACCTTTACATTATTTGAATTCAGCTCTTCAAGCTCGCTATCAACATACTTTACAAGAAGCTTGAATATGCCGCTTACTTCTTCTTCTGATCTTTTCCAGTTTTCTGTCGAAAAAGCATAAACTGTCAAATATTTGACACCTAGAGCAGATGATGCCTTTACAATTTCTTTCATTGCAAGCATACCTGCGTTGTGCCCTGCCACTCTTGGTAAAAATCTCTTCTTTGCCCATCTTCCGTTACCGTCCATTATAATTGCAACATGTGCGGGCACTTTTGTCTTATCTATCATAAAATATCCTCAATAACATAAGGCTATTTCGGCGCTGCCGAAATAGCCCTTAAATTCTGTCTAAACAAGTCAAACTTTAAATGCAGCTCAGGGGCTTTTCTTTTACAGATACCCTGTTTAATTCTGCTGTAATCAAAGAAGATATAATTAAACTTCCATGATTTCCTTATCTTTTGCTACGATAATATCGTCGATTGACTTAACTGCCTTGTCAGTAGTCTTCTGAACTTCGTCAAGTTGCTGCTTTAGCTCGTCTTCTGTAAGTTCGCCGTCCTTCTGAAGCTTTTTCAGATGGTCATTTGACTCTCTTCTCAGATTTCTGATAGCAACCTTTGCGTCCTCACCCATCTTCTTTGTTGTCTTAGTGAGTTCTCTTCTTCTTTCTTCTGTAAGCTGAGGAATAGCAAGTCTGATGCATTTTCCATCGTTAGAAGGTGTGATACCGATTTCCGCAATCTGGATAGCCTTTTCGATGCCACCGATAATTGACGGATCAAACGGTGTAATCATAAGTGTTCTTGGATCAGGAACAGAAATGTTCGCAATGTTCTTTAGCGGAGAAGGGCTTCCATAATAATCTACTGTCACTTTGTCTAAAATTGCAGGGTTTGCTCTTCCTGCTCTTACTGTGTTAAGGTCTGACTTTAACACTTCAATTGTTTTGTCAATTCTTTCTTCGAAACTCTTGTGGCTCATTTTATAAGTCCTCCTGTTTTTTCCTTCTTTATTTTATAATTGTGCCGATTTTTTCGCCGCATACGGCTTTCATAACATTGCCTTCTTCTGCAATACCAAACACATGGATGGCAATATTGTTATCTTTGCATAAAGTTGCAGCTGTAAGGTCCATAACCTTCAGGTCCTTTTCTACTACTTCCAGATGTGTAAGCTCATCATATTTGACAGCATCAGGGTTAGTCTGAGGATCATCAGAATATACTGCATCAACATTCTTTGCAAGCAGTATAACATCAGCTTCCATTTCTGCTGCTCTCAGAGCTGCTGTAGTGTCAGTTGAGAAGAACGGATTGCCTGTTCCGGCACCGAATATAACTACATCCTTATGTTCTAGATGGCTGATTGCTCTCATTCTAGCATAAGGCTCTGCAATTTCCTTCATTTCGATGGCAGTCTGAACTTTTGTCTTAACACCGATGCTCAGAAGTGCTGACTGAAGTGCCATTGAGTTCATAACTGTAGCAAGCATTCCCATGTAGTCCGCTGTAGCTCTGTCCATGTCTTTGCTACTTCTGCCTCTCCAGAAGTTTCCGCCGCCTACAACAATTGCAACTTCAACACCTAGATCGTGAATCTCCTTTACCTGTCTTGCGACCTTTGCAGTCATCTCTTCGTTTATGCCGAATTTCTGATCTCCTGCTAAAGCCTCACCGCTTATTTTTAAAAGTATACGCTTATATATTGGTTTCATAGAAGCTCTCCTTTTGTAATATTAGTTATATAATCATTAGTCCTATTATATCATATACAGGTGGTATTTAAAATATTTTTTTCTTCACAATCAAAGTATCTGCACCCCACTTGGGGCATCTTATTCGCTTATGATGTTATCAAAGAATCCCTTCTCTGAATGCCCACATCATCTCACGAGTAAGACTTATATCATCGTTTTCTGTTACAGGCATGTTTTCTCTAGTAAACCATTCTGCTGTCGAAAGCTCGTCTTCATCAAGTGTAACCGAATCGCTTCCGTCTAGTTCTGCAACAAAGCCAAGAAGAAGATCACTATCAACTCCCCATGGCTGGGATTTGTAGTATCTCACAGATTTCACCTTGAGTCCAACCTCTTCCATAACCTCTCTCTTTACAGTTTCCTCTGCAGTTTCACCTATCTCAGTAAAACCTGCAATAAGAGCATAACGTTTGAATGTACGCCCTGCATATTTTGTCATTAGAATCCTATCTCCATCTACGAGAGCAACTATAACAGCCGGTGCTATTTTGGGATAAACCGTATTTCCGCATTCTGGACAAACAAGAGCCCTTTCGCTTTCTTTGTGAAGCAGAGGCTTTGCACATCTTCCACAGAAACGATTGTCTCTATACCACACATATAAATGCATAGCAGTAGCCGAAGCAAAGCATATATCCTTAGAAACCTTCTGTCTCAGAAGCCTTGGATTTTCCCATCTGAAGCCTTCTAGATTCCAGTCTTCACACGAAAAATCAAAATCCATATACAAGAAATATCTTCTCTCATCTATGCAAAAAAGATACTGAAGTCTTTCCCTGTCAAAATTATTTGCTTTTGGAACATCAAGCTCACCTCCCGGCTCACCTGAAATCAAAACCTTCCCCTCCGAAAAAGCAAATACATAATCATCTTCGCAGGCGGAAACGTTCTCATATTGATTTAAAAATTTTTTACTGCCTATATCCTGTATCATAACTCCTCACCTAAAACTATCTTCGCCAGTCTGTTTGTACAGTTTTCTCTGACTTCTACATAACTGTCCGCAAATTCACGAACTCTTCCAAGATAAAAACAATTATTCTTTACTGCAGTAGCAATCTCTATGGCATCTGCCGATATAAATCCTGGCATATCCTTCTTGTAATCAAGGTAAAAATCTCTTGCACCCTCGTAATAGTCCATATCAAAAGCATAGAAAAACAATGGTTTTTCTAAAAGTGCAGCCTCATATACAACTGCCGAATAATCACATATAACATAATCTGCAAGATACATCATCTCAAGAGTAGTAAACTCATTATCAAGCAAGATTTTATCCCCATCTCCGGAAAACTTCATCAAAGGATGAAGCTTTGCTATAAATACATATTCCGATGAATCAAAAGCATTCGCAAGTCTCCTTATCTCATCTGAAATATCAGTATCTTTTCTAAATGTAGGCGCATATACTATTACCTTTCGTCCATCTTCTCCTATATAAGGATACATCTCATGAATCCTATCTACAGTTTCTTCCCTATATTTATCACTAAGAATCATATCCACACGCGGAAGTGAGCCTATAACCAAATGAGAATCATTGTATCCAAAAGCTTCCTTGTATGGTTCTCTGCATGCGCTACCGCTAATAAGAACATACGTATAATTCTTATGCATTTTTAGAAGTCTTGCAACTTCAGCATTTCGGCCTTCACCTTCACCGTCAGAAACAATACTGTAGCCGAATTTTTTGAGTGCTCCAAGAGCATGCCACATCTGTACAACACGAAGATTTTCTCTCTGCTTCGGTACACTTACGCCAATGCAGTAAGAGTCTATTACAACTGCTTTAGATGTAGCTATATGATACATCTGTCTTAGAAGATGGAACATATATCCTAATTTCTGAAATATATTGCCCTCAATCTTCTTGCACAAAACGACAACCTCAGTATCCGGACTTATCCTATTAAGTTCCTCTCGGAGCATTCTGATATCAGTTGTCTCCTCGTTTGCCTGCCTGCTTGCGATTGTGACTTTGTTTTTCACTTTAAACAGTTTAAAAAAACTATGAATTAAATTTATTATACAATTAAAAAGCTTTAATGCTGCTTTCATATAATCACCTAAATATCTTTTTTAAGTATCCTTTTTATGTCATCTTTTGTAAAGTGATGCTTAATAAATTCTATCAAATAATCCTCACCTTTTTTTTGTAACATTTTACCTAAAATATATAACTTACCTGGTGGATTTTTGCATCCCTT
>CAUWFN010000048.1:0-12880 GCA_963558075.1 uncultured Clostridia bacterium
TTTTTTTGAAAAAAATTATAATTTTTTTACATGTGTAAAAAACAAGCCCAGATAGCTGAAAAATTACGAAAACATTTTTGCTCGTTCGGATTACGTGGGTTCTAGCGAAACAGTTTTCGTAGATAGGGGGGGGGTAGTGCCCTAATCAAATACTGTAAATGAACTGTATAATTATGCGCATGGATGCGTAAAAAGTTACAAGGGGTAAAATACTTACATGAATTATAGGTTAAAAGTGGAAGATACCCTATAAATCAATACCAAGGTCATTTCCTATTATCTTTCCGTATGAAATGGCATCAGAGCCGAATTTTTTGCGTATGTCATCCATGGCAGTTTCGATAGAAATGTCTTTTTCTCTTTCTGCGTCAGATTTTGAGAAAAAGCTCAGCTGCTCGCTTTCTGTTTCGTCAGTAAGATTGATTGCAGTTACTGTTAAAAGGCGTATAGGTTTATCCTTTTGCCAGGATCTATGTATAAGCGCAAGGCAAGCGCTTTTGATTTCCGATGAAAGATTTGTCGGTATATCAAGCTGCATCTGCCTTGATATGGTTTTGAAAGAAGGATCTTTGATGTCTACCTTTACACCGCATGCTTTCATCTCGTATTTTCTGAGTCTTGATGCTACGGTATCAGATAGGGCAGTTACGGCTGTTATAATGTCATCTTCTGAAACAAGATTGCGGCGAAAAGTTATGCCGTTACCAACAGATTTAATTTTTTCTCTCTGGTTAAATAGTGCTACAGGACTTTCATCTAGTCCATTTGCATAATCAAAGAGAACCTGTCCGCTTTTTCCAAGAAGAGACGTCAGCGCATGGGAATCAGTCTGAGCCAGGTCTCCAATGGTTTTTATACCAACGGATCTGAGTTTTCTGGCAGTAGAAAATCCAACAAAAAACATTTCCTCAACTGGCTTAGGCCACAGGAGAGTTTTGTAATTTTCTCTTGTGATTTCTGTTGTGGCATCGGGTTTTTTATATTCGCTTCCCATCTTTGCAAATATTTTGTTGTATGAGACTCCTGCAGAAAGAGTGAGATTAAGTTCAGATTTCACTTCATTTCTGATTTTGTCAGCGATTTCTTTTCCGCTTCCGAAAAGATGTGTGCTTGCTGTTACATCAAGCCATGACTCGTCAATGCTGAAAGGTTCAACCATGTCAGTGTATCGCAGGTAGATACTGTTTATTTTTTTGCTATACTCCTTGTATTTTTCGTGATGCGGAGGTACCAAAACAAGGTTAGGGCATTTTTTCTTAGCTTGCCATATAGTTTCGGCAGTAACGACACCGCATTTTTTTGCAGGCTCGTTTTTGGCAAGAATAATACCGTGACGGCTGTTTGGATTACCGCATACGGCGACAGGTTTATCCGCAAGATCAGGCCGTGACAGAAGCTCAACAGACGCATAAAAAGCGTTCATATCACAATGTAAAATAACTCTGTCCATACAAGAGATTATAATGTAAAAGGCCAAATATATCAAATAATACTCACATCACCCCCCATAGTGTGGTATAATAATGGTGTTGTCACAGCGAGTGGCAAGCCGAAGGCGCAGGCAGAGCTGATGAAACACCTTATGCTTTTGTGGCCCATGAGCAAAAGAAAGAAAAGGGCGAATGGCAAGCCACAAGTCGTATAGCGAAGGTCACAGCGAGTGGCAAGCCGAAGGCGCAGGCAGAGCTGATGAAAAGGCAGCTTAGCTTAGTATAATATTTGTTTTGACGAGAGGTAATAATTTATGAATAATATATTAGTATGCGTTACAAAACAAAAGGAGTGCGAGAGATTAATTGATTATGGAAAGAACATGTGCAGGGAGCAGGGGGGCAGTCTGCATGTGATTCATGTTGCCGGACTTGATTACGTATTTTTGAGCAATTCAGAAGACGGTCGTGCCCTCGAATATCTTCATGCCAAGGCAGAAGAGGCAGGATCGGCACTTAAGGTTATAAAATCAGATGATGTTCTTGAGACTCTTGCCGATGAGGTTATCGAGCAAAATATCACTGATGTAATTGTAGGTGTTACACACGAAAGTGACGGCTACGACGGATTTTTGGACAGACTGAAGGAAGAAGTAAAAGATCATGCTGTCTTGAGAATTATTCCGGTAAATATAAGCAAATAGAAATGAGAGGTAGATATTATTGAGATTTATTAATATTATAATGGGAATTGTTATGGTTGCACTCGGATTCTTTTCGATTGCAAATGCAGGCCTATCATTTATGGCGATGGCCTTTCCAGTTGGAGTTGTAATTCTTCTTATAGGTGCGTTTGAATGCATTTCATACAAACAAAACGGAGAAGATGCAGAAGATAGACACTGGGTTCTTATTGAGGGAATCACAACATTTATTCTAGGTATCGTAGTTTTGTCAGGTAACCTAGTTGCAGACGTTGCAGTGCCTGCAGTTTTTGGAATGTGGGCAATGATATCCGGTATAAGATATCTTGTAATTATGACACATATCGATATTAAACCAGAGAAAAATCTTGACTACTACTGGACACTTATTATAAGTATCCTTAACTGCGTTGTAGGCTTATACGCTTTCTTCAACATGAGATTGTTTGCAATTCCTGTTTTGGCGCTCCTTGGAATCATATTCCTAATTCAGGGCCTGAGCGTAATCAAAGTTGGGGTTGACACAGTATTCCTCAAGCCAAATCTGATCAAAACAAAAGAAGAGATGGTAGAAGAGGCAACAATCAAAGCCGAGGCGGCCAAAAAAGAAGCTAAGCTTGCTCTTAAAAAAGCAAAGAAAGCACGCCGTGCAATCAAAGAGGCTGAGGAGGCAATGTTATACGAAGAACGTCTCAATGAGCCTATAGGTTCTGATAACGTTGAAATTACACCTATAAAAGAAATTCGTGAAGAAGACGAAGCTGAGTCGGAGTAGCCGACAAAACAGCTCCCATAATCAGGTTACTGAATGGGAAAATAAACATGGAAATGCCAGGGATTTGTACTTTCGGTTCAAATCCCTTTTCTGTAATCGGAGATTTTATGCTCCGTATGATTAAAGTGGTATTGAGCTTATATTAATAGAAAGGTTTTTAGCTATGAAAAAATATGACCTAATTATAGTAGGAGGAGGCGCAAGTGGCCTTTCTGCTGCAGTTACAGCTGCAAGAAAAGGCATAAAGCAAATTGCAGTAATAGAAAAAAAGGAAGTTCCCGGAAAGAAAATTATGGCATCTGGAAACGGAAGATGTAATATGACTAACCTATATGCAGAAGGATGCAGTGAAATCCTAGAATTTTTCGCATCAATTGGAGTGCTTATAAGAAGCGAGGATGAGGGGAGAGTGTATCCATATTCAGAGGATGCAAAGGATGTTGTAAGAGCACTAGTCAAAGAAGCTAAGAAACTCGGGGTTGAATTTATAACGGCTGCAGAGGTTACAGATATTAAGTGTCTGAAATCAGGGTCCGATGTTAACTGGTCTATGTTTGAGGTTACATATAGGGCCTCATCAAAGGAACAAAGGGCCTCTGCCACAGCCTGCCTTATCGCCTGCGGCGGTAAGGCAGCTCCGAAGCTCGGTACATGCGGTGATGGATACAGATTCGCAAAGAGCTTCGGCCACAGCGTAAGCCGCCTAATTCCGGTGCTTACAGCTGTGGAGCTGTGGCAGAAACCTGACGAACTTGGCCT
Organism: uncultured Clostridia bacterium; assembly: GCA_963558075.1. Taxonomy (GTDB): domain Bacteria; phylum Bacillota; class Clostridia; order Peptostreptococcales; family Anaerovoracaceae; genus CALHKP01. The sequence goes on from CAUWFN010000048.1 coordinate 3,669, forward strand.
TTCTGGGGTTCGTCAGAAGGCCAGAGTTTCCCTCGAGTTTAAGGGGGAAACTCTGGCTACCGAAAGCGGAGAAGTCCAGTTTACAAAGACTGGACTTTCCGGGATTTGTATATTTAACCTTTCTAGATATATGCTTGTGCCTAGCGGCAAAACCATAAAAAACGGATTTGACGACTATGAAATCGTAATAGACTTTATGCCGGAATATACTAAAGATGAAGTGAAAAATCTTTCTGCAGTCAGAGACGAGAGTCTTTGTTCAATCGTAAAAGAACCAATTGCAAGAGGTATACGCGAGAAAAAATTGTCATCAGAAAGCCCAGATATACAGCTAAAAGCTATGAGGCTTAAGCCCTCTGGCGCTAGAGGATGGGACTTTGCTCAGGTTACAAAGGGAGGCGTTGTGCTTGATGAAATAGATGCTAAAACAGGCATGTCAAAGCTTCAGGATGGACTTTTTTTCTCTGGCGAGATTATGGATTTTGATGCGAAATGTGGCGGTTACAATTTACAACATGCTTGGCATACTGGTATAATAGCAGGAGAAGGCATTTTTGAATATGTCAACAGGTAGGAATAATAAATATACTTTTGAAAGGAAAGACTTATGTACAGAATTCAACAGGTAAAAATGAATCCCGATGAACCTATATCATTACTTCCTGCTAAGATTATTCGAAAGCTGAGAAAAAGCGATATAGAACTTAGGGACATGAAAATAGTAAAAAGATCTATAGATGCCCGCGGAAGCGAAGTTAAGTTTGTCTATACCGTAGATTTTAACGTAATATGGAGAAAATCCGGAAGACCTGCCCAGCTTAGAACTGACAAAAAAATTCATCTTTCTGTCGTACAGGAAAAAGAAGAAAAGACGGTTATTCCAGGTTCTGAGCCGATGAATACAAGACCGGTTGTCGCAGGATTTGGTCCATGTGGTATGTTTGCTGCCCTTACACTTGCAGAAGCAGGCTATAGTCCTATCGTAATTGAACGAGGCATGGCAGTAGAAGATCGCGTTAAGGACGTAGAAAACTTTTGGAAAACAGGTAATTTAAATCCTGAGTCAAACGTACAGTTTGGTGAAGGTGGGGCCGGTACTTTTTCTGATGGAAAACTTACAACAGGAATTACAAACAAGAAGATAACAAAGGTTCTTACTGACTTTGTTGAGGCAGGAGCGTCAGAAGATATAATGTATCTACAGAAGCCTCATATAGGTACAGATGTGCTTAGAACTGTAGTCAAAAATATTAGAGAAAAAATTATATCACTTGGCGGTGAAATACGATTTGCAAACAAATTAGAAACTATTCATCAGAAAGATGGAGTTCTTACAGGTATAACTGTAAAGGATAATCTTACAGGCGAAAAATATGACTTGGAAACGGAAAATTTGATTGTTTCAGTAGGTCACAGCGCAAGAGATACCTTTGAGATGCTTTATAATTCCGGGGTTGAGATGAAGCAAAAGCCGTTTTCGATAGGTGTTCGAATTGAGCATCCTCAGCAGATGATAGACCTAGCTCAATACGGAAATTCTGCTTTGCCAGAAAGTCCTATGAGAGAATATCTTCCGCCGGCAGATTACAAGCTTTCATATCACTGTGAAAATGGAAGAGGTGTATATACATTCTGTATGTGCCCTGGAGGTGAAGTCATCATGGCGGCATCTGAACCTGAAACTGCAGTTACAAATGGAATGAGTAACAGTAGACGTGATTCGGGAATCGCAAATAGCGGACTTCTCGTTGATGTTAGAACAAGCGATTTTGGATCAGATCATCCTCTTGCTGGTGTTGAATTTCAGAGGAAATTTGAGCATAAAGCATTTTTGAATGGAGGATACAGAGGTCCTAGAGCATGCTGGGCAGATTTCAGAGATGGTACAGAGAAGGCAAAGCCGCTTATTGATTCATTGCCAGATTTTGCAGTTGAATCTATTTGTGAGGCTATGCCGCATCTTGGAAGAAAGCTTAAGGGATTTGATTCTGATGATGCAAATATGATTGGCGTTGAAACGAGAAGCTCATCACCTGTAAGATTTTCAAGAAATGACAGAGGTCACAGCACGATTTCTGGTATTTATCCTGCAGGAGAGGGCGCTGGATATGCAGGTGGAATTATGAGTGCAGCCTGTGATGGCATCAAAGCCGCTGAAAGGATTATTGAATACTACAAGCCGCCTCAGATTTAGAGAAAAAAAGAGAGCACTGCATTTGAGATGTATAATCGTCTGTGCGGTGCTCTTTTTAGTACACTTTTTTCTTATATACTTTTTATTTTAGTAGACTTTCGCCTGTCATTTCTTTAGGAATTTCAATTCCCATCATTTCTAGCATAGTTGGTGCTATATCTGCAAGCTTTCCAGGTCCTTTAAATTCTCTTGCATCTTTAGAGATGTTTACAAGAGGTACTGGATTTGTAGAATGTGCAGTTACTACATTTCCTTTTTCGTCTAGCATCTGGTCTGCGTTTCCGTGGTCTGCTGTAAGAAGTAGCTGTCCACCTTTTGCAAGAATTTCATCTGCAATCTGAGGAACGCATTTGTCTAGCGCCTCAACTGCTTTGATTGCAGCTTCCATTGAGCCTGTATGTCCTACCATGTCAGCATTTGCAAAGTTTAGGATAATACAGTCATATTTATCTGAGCGAATTTCTTCTATTACTTTTTCTGTTACGATATATGCACTCATCTCCGGCTGAAGGTCATATGTGGCAACCTTAGGAGATGGAACGAGAATTCTATCCTCGTTTTCGTTTGGTGCTTCTACACCTCCGTTAAAGAAGAATGTTACGTGAGCATATTTTTCTGTTTCTGCAATTCTTAGCTGAGTAAGTCCAAGTGAAGATATATATTCCCCAAAGGTGTTTTTGTGAACCTGAGGAGGGAATGCAACAGAAACGTTTGGCATAGTTGCATCGTACTGAGTCATACATACATAGTTTATATTTTTTAGGACTTTCTTTCTATCAAAGCCATCAAAATCAGGATCTACAATCGCTCTTGTAATTTCTCTTGCTCGGTCAGGTCTGAAGTTGAACATGATGATACCATCGTTATCGTCAATAGGTTTTCCTCCGACAACAGTAGGTTTTACAAATTCATCTGTTTCGTCATTTGCATATGACATATCTACTGCAGCACATGGAGTAGAAGCTTTTTCTCCTTCGCCAAGAACAAGTGCATTATATGCTTTTTCGACTCTTTCAAATCTGTTATCACGATCCATCGCATAGTATCTACCTGAGATAGTTGCGATTTCACAGGCTGCTTCTTTTGATATGTATTCGCTGAGAGCATTAAGATATTCTCCTGCAGAAGAAGGTGGAACATCTCGTCCGTCAAGGAAACAGTGGATATAGATGTTTTTTATACCCTTTTGCTTTGCCATGTCAATTAGCGCAAACAGGTGAGTTATATGGCTATGCACGCCTCCGTCTGAAAGCAGTCCCATAAGATGAAGGGCTGAGTCGTTTCTGAGTACGTGGTCCATGCACTCTGTAAGTGCTTTGTTGTCATATATTGTTTTATCTTCTATAGCTTTTGTAATTCTAGTTAGCTCCTGATATACGATTCTGCCAGCTCCGATATTAAGATGTCCTACTTCTGAGTTTCCCATCTGTCCGGCTGGAAGGCCTACTGCAAGGCCGCTGGCATCAAGTGTTGTATGAGGATATGTGTTAAAAATCCTGTCAAGCTCAGGTGTATCAGCAGCGTAAATGGCATTGCCTTCGTGAACGCTGTTAAGTCCGAATCCATCCAAAATCATGAGCATAGAAGGTCTTTTGTTAAGTTTCATAGTTGTTTCTCCTTTTGTTATTTACATTTTCATTATATCAAATAATCTGATATAATCAATAGGAGGCGGTAGTGGATTAATTTTGAACATATGGCCTTGGAATATGCCAGGCTGTATATATTTCAATTGCCTCAGTATTTTAGAAAGAGAGTTATTTATGAACTGGACAAAAGAACAGGAGCAGGCTATAAGTCTGCGTGGTAAAAATATAATAGTTTCTGCTGCGGCAGGCTCAGGAAAGACAGCTGTACTCGTTGAGAGAATCAGAAGACTGACTGTTGAGGAGGACGTTTCTCTTGACAGAATACTTGCACTTACATTTACAAATGCAGCAGCATCGGAGATGAAAGAGAAAATCAGAATATCTCTTTTGAAGGAAATGGATGAAAAACCAGAAAAAAGAGTTCAGATAAAGCAGCAGCTTGATAGGCTTCCGATGTCTTTTATTTCGACATTTCATGCATTTGCTCTTCGCGTAATCAGGAGATTTTTCTATATTGCAGATGTAGATGCTAAATTTAAAATATGCGATGAGGAAAGAGCAAAATTATTAAAGGAAGATGCCATGGATGCAGTTATAGAAGATGCTCTTTCTTCAGGTGATGAAGATATATATAGATTTTTTGACTGCTACAGCTCGGATAAAGATTTTGATGCCCTAAGGGGAGTTATTGATGAATTATATAAGCAGGTATCGGCTCATCCTGACAGATTCGATATTCTTGATATGTTTGTAGAGGAACTTTCGAAAGGTAAAGATAAGCTGTCTTGCGGTAGAATGGGAGCTTACATGCAGGATACCATAAAACAGACGCTGATGGATGTGAAGAAGTATCTTGAAAGAGCTGCCGAAATTTTGGACGAGTCGAAGCTTTCAAGACTTGCAGGCAAGGTCAGAGAAAATGATATAGCGATTATAGAAGAGCTGTGCGAAAAAAGCGATATTTTTAAAGCTTTTGATGAGATAAGGGCTGCGCTTACAGGGTTTAGCCTAGTAAGGCTTTCTCCAAAAAAAGACGAAAAGGAAGGATATGACTTTGTAAAGGATATTGTGGCATCTGCAAGAAAAGAAGCAAAATCGCTGATAGATGATTTGTTCAGCAGATATTTTTCTGAATCCTTGGACGATGCTATATATTATATCAATGAAACAGCGCCGCATGCACGTGTTCTTACAGAGTTGACAAAACAGTTTGACCATGAATTTACAATCAGAAAGAGAAAGCGCCATCTTCTCGATTTTAACGATATCGAGCATCTGTGTCTAAAAATTCTTAGAACAGAAGAGGCGGGCAGATACTATAGAGATAAATTTGAATATATTCTAGTAGACGAATTTCAGGATACGAACCTAATTCAGGATAGTATTATCAAGCTCATAGAAAATGGAAGAAACCTGTTTATGGTAGGAGATATCAAACAGTGCATATACAAGTTTAGATTAGTTGAACCGGAAATTTTTAGAGGGATATACACAAGCTACTCTAGTGAGGATAGCGAAGAAACTTGCGCAGTAGATTTGAACAGAAACTACAGGAGTAAGCAGCCAGTAATTGACTACATAAATAGGCTGTTTTTTGAGCTTATGCAAGGTTACGACGAAAAAGCCGCGCTGTACTGCGGACTTTCGTGTGACGAGAAGTATTTTTACAGACCAAAATTTGATCTTATCGATATAAGTGCAAAGGAAAGTGACGATGAGATGGAGGAGCTTTCTGAGGCGGATGCTTATCTAAGGGAACTTTCGGAACTCGAAATGGAGGCTGCGTATGTTTCTAGCATTATTAGAAAGCACCTAGGAAAGCCTTTCTGGGACAGCAAAAAACAGACAGAGAGGCTTCTTGAGCCGAAGGATATAGTGATTCTTCTGAGAAATACAAAGAAAATTGCGCCTGTTTTCTATTCGGCTGCAAAGAATGCAGGCATAGATATAACGATAGAAGAAGTCGGAGGATTTTTTGAAAATCTCGAAATCGATGTTTTTATAAATCTTCTAAGTGTAATAGATAACAGAAAGCAGGATATTCCTCTAATAAGTGTGCTGCATAGCGATATTTTTGGATTTTCTTCGAGTGAGCTTGCAGAAATCAGAGAAAACCACTTAGAAGGAAAATTCTACGACGCTTTTTCGTCGTACGATGGCGAAAACAGTGCTTTATCCGCAAAATGCAGTCATGTTATGGAGTCTTTGAGCAAGTGGAAAGAACTATCAAAGGTAATGCCGCTTGATGATTTTATGTGGAAGCTCATGCTTGAAACAGGTCACTACATAGCTATGGGCGCAATGCCTCTTGGAGCGCAAAGGCAGATGAACCTTAAGCTTCTTGCAGAAAAAGCGAAGGACTTTTCGGAATCAAATCAGAGCGGTCTCTTTGGCTTCTTATCATATCTACGCAATCTCAAGATCAAAAAATTTGATGCGGCTCAGAGCCGTGATTTTGCTGAAAATGAAAACGCTGTAAAGATAATGACGATTCATAAGAGTAAGGGCCTTGAATTTCCAATGGTTATAGTCGCAAGAATGTCCAAGAAACTACGATACTCTGGAAGCAAGGGTGGAGTAACGTTTCAGAAGGATGCAGGCCTTGGCATGACATATGTAAACAGTGAAGAGCGCTGGAAAAAGAAAACTCTTATGGAGTATTTTGTAAATGATGCAGTAAAGCTTGATGAAATAGAAGAGGAAAAGAGAATTCTATATGTAGCAATGACAAGAGCAAGGGATATTCTCTATCTTGTTGGGACCACAGAAAGACCGGAAAAAATACTTGAGAAAAAAGATTTTGGCATTTCATCACATGTCTCATATACTGACATGGTTATTCCGTATATTCCATTTGAAATAGTAAAGGCTGACGCAGACGAGCTTTATGGTAGCATCAAAGGCGATGAGGATGAAAGCTGGGCTGTTTCAAAAGATGAAATCCTAGGAGATAGCATATATTCAGAGCTTCCGGATAAGGAAACGGAGAATGCTATTTTAGACAGGCTTAATTTCGAATATCCATATAGATATGGAAGACTTCTAAAATCAAAGTATAGCGTTTCTGAACTGAACAAAACAGATGCCCTAAAATCTGGTGCTTCGGATAAGACTTTGACCTATGGAAATCTGCCTGAAATAAAGAAGTTTAACAAAACAGGATGTAGTCTGAGCGTTCCTGCTTTTGCTGCTTCTGCTTACGAGTACACAGCCGCAGAGGCTGGAACTGTGTACCACTTCATAATGGAACATATTGATTTTGCAAAAGCTGGGTCTTGCGGCAAAGACTTTGTTGATGAATCTATCGAGTGCATGGTAGAGGAGGGGGTTCTTCTTCCTGAGGAGGCAGAGCTTATCGACAGCAAAAAGATAAAATGGTTCTTTGATACGGATCTTGGAAAAAGGGCTTCTCGTGCTGCATCAGATGGAAAGCTCTACAAGGAGCATAATTTTACATTGAATATAACAGGTGAAGAAGAAAGCTACATGGTTCAGGGTATTATCGACTGCTATTTTGAGGAGGATGATGGTATAGTTCTTCTTGATTATAAGACGAACAGAATCATAGAGGAAAGAAGCCTAGAAAGTGAGAAGAAAAGAATAAGAAAGATGTACGAGATGCAGATGAAGCTTTATAGGGAGGCTCTCGAAAAGGGAAGTAGAAAGCCTGTAAAGGAAGCATATCTTTTCCTTGCAGATGCAGGTGTTACAGTTAGATGCTAATATATAAGCCTAATAACATGAGCTTTTGATAAACAAAAAGGCAAAACAAAAGGAGATAGAAAAGTCTATCTCCTTTATTTTTTACAAGTTATACTCGCTTGATATTATACAATACCCTGAAGCATCATAGCTTCTGCAACTCTTTCGAATCCAGCGATGTTAGCACCTGCAAGTAGGTTGTATCCTAGGTTGTATCTTTCGCATGCATCAGCAGCTAGCTGGTGAATGTTAACCATGATACCTTCAAGCTGTTCGTAAACATCTTCTTTTGAGAAGTTGATGTGCTGAGCGTTCTGGCTCATTTCTAGACATGAGCATGCAACTCCGCCAGCGTTTGCAGCCTTTGATGGTCCAACAACTACGCCGTTTTCCTGTAGGTAAGCGATAGCTTCGTTTGTTGTAGGCATGTTAGCACCTTCGCATAGATATTTACATCCGTTAGCAACCATAGCCTTAGCATCTTCGATGCGGATTTCGTTCTGAGTAGCACATGGAATGTACAGGTCAGCCTTAACTTCCCATGGTTTCTTTCCAGCGTGGAATTCTGATCCTTCGAATTTTTCTGCGTATGGTGAGCAGATGTTCTTGCCTGAGTTTCTCAGTTCAAGCATGTAGTCAACTTTTTCTCCAGTTACGCCGTTTGGATCGTAGATGTATCCGTCTGGTCCTGAGATTGTGATTACTTTTGCACCAAGTTCATTTAACTTAGTAACTGTACCCCATGATACGTTACCGAATCCTGATACAGCAACAGTCTTTCCTTTTAGTTCTTCGCCGCAGTGTTTCAGCATTTCTCTTGCAAAGAATACGATACCGAATCCAGTAGCTTCAGTTCTTCCTGCAAGACCGCCGTTCTTTGTTCCTTTTCCAGTCCAAGTTCCATCGTATCTATTAGTTAACTTCTTGTACTGACCCATCATGTAACCGATTTCTTTAGCACCTACACCAAGGTCTCCAGCTGGAACGTCAGTGTCAGGTCCGATGTGTCTGTAAAGTTCAGAAATAAATGCCTGGCAGAATCTCATGATTTCTCCGTCTGATTTTCCGTTTGGATCAAAGTCTGCGCCGCCCTTACCTCCACCGATTGGAAGTCCAGTTAAGCTGTTCTTGAAAATCTGTTCAAAACCTAAGAATTTAAGAATTCCAGGATATACATTAGGTGCAAATCTCATTCCGCCTTTGTAAGGTCCAAGAGCGCTGTTGAATTCAAATCTGTAACCTCTGTTAACCTGTACTTTACCTTCGTCATCAACCCAAGGAACTCTGAAGCTGATACCTCTTTCAGGTTCGATAAGTCTTTCGATAAGACCAGCTTCGATATATTCTGGGTGGGCTTCCAGAACTGGCTCGATAGAAGTTAATACTTCTTCTACTGTCTGTAGAAATTCTGGTTCCCCAGGATTCTTTTCCTTAGCAATGTCGATGTACTTCTGCACTAAATTTGCCATTTTGATCTCCTCTTTTCTGTATAAAACTTGCAAACTTTAATAAGGTTAGCGAACCAAACCTCTCTATCACCAATATAACACTTTGATTTTTTTAAGTCAACACACCTTGCAAGTATTTATTTCAGAACATAATGTCGGAAAATTTAAAAGTATAATTATATTATGTATTTACGCCTCTGTAAATCCTATTTATAAAAAAATATTTGATAAATATGATGATGCTACTGGATTTATCGATGTTTATGAGCTATATCAAAG
>CAUWFN010000049.1:0-12872 GCA_963558075.1 uncultured Clostridia bacterium
TTAACTCGCTTATCTAACAGTTCTTTATATTTATATATCAGATTACCATAATAGTACTGCCCTATAATCATACCACTAGGTTTTCTATATTCTCCATGTATATGCCAAACTTGCCTTTTTCCATCTCTATCTGGAGTATTGTAGGTGCTTAAAAGATACTTTCCCTCTGCTCGTGTTACTTCCAATGTATGCTTTGTCATTCTTTTGATAGCACTTTCTCTTAACTTAACTTTACATTGCATAGCCATCTCTATTTCATAGCTGTAATTAGTTGTTAAAATATAATCGAACGGGACATTCACATAATCAGATAGAATCTCCAGCACTTTTTTGCTGGAGCAAGTATATACATTGTTAAATTCACGACTTATATAATCCTTTATCCGATTATTAACTGCTCCTTTACATAACATTGGAGCTTTTAGACTCATCGGAATACTATAATCTTTTGCACTTGCACTAAACATTTCATTATCTTTTATTGCATCTAAAAGTCCATCCCATGAACATTGTCCGGATATACGGTTTAATCCATTTCCTAGAAGAAGAATCTTAGGTTTCTCCCCTGCATATATATTAAATTCCTTATCATTTATTTTGTTATTATTGCTAGACATATAATCCACAAATTCCTCACTATAAATCAATAAATCACTTATGTTACTAGTATATGTTTAAAACTAAAGCAATACAACCCTTTATCAAGGCTTCATTAAATAAAAAAGAGATTTAAAACGCCAAACTTGACACTCTAAATCTCTTTTTAAAACTAATATCCATTAGGTGCATTGACCTAATAATTCAATATTTATTACAGAAGTTCTTTTCTGCTTAGGTTGATTCTGTTCTGGCTATCGATTTCTGTAACCTTAACCTTTACAACATCTCCGATGTTCATTACATCTTCAACCTTTTCAACTCTTTCTTTTGCCATCTTTGAGATGTGAAGTAAACCTTCTTTTCCTGGAAGAATTTCGATGAATGCACCAAATGGCATAATTCTCTTAACTTCACCTTCGTAGATTTCGCCAGCTTCTACATCCTTTGTTAGAAGTTCAATCTGCTTCTTAGCAGCTTCTGCACCTTCCATATCTGAGCTGTAGATGCTGATTAGACCTGACTGGTCTTCTGCGATATCAATCTTAACACCTGTTTCTTCGATAATCTTATTGATTGTCTTTCCGCCAGGTCCGATAACAATTCTAATCTTATCAGGATCGATATTCATAGTAATGCTACGAGGAGCATATTTTGAAAGTTCTTCTCTTGGCTGTGGGATTTCTTCTAACATCTGTCCCATGATGTACATTCTGCCTTCTCTAGCCTGCTCAAGAGCCTTCTCTAGGATTTCTCTTGAAAGACCATGAACCTTGATATCCATCTGGATAGCAGTTACACCGACTTCTGTACCAGTTACCTTAAAGTCCATGTCTCCTAAGAAGTCTTCCATACCCTGAATATCGCTCAGAATAGCCATTTTGCTTGATCCATCTTCTTCAACACGTTCGATAAGACCCATAGCAATACCTGCAACTGGACGTTTAATAGGAACACCTGCATCCATAAGAGCAAGGCATGAACCGCAAGTTGAACCCATTGATGTTGAACCATTTGATGAAAGAACTTCAGATACAACTCTGATAGCATATGGGAATTCCTCTACAGATGGAAGTACAGGCAGAAGTGCTCTTTCTGCTAGAGCTCCGTGACCGATTTCTCTTCTTCCTGGGCTTCTTGGTGATCTTGCTTCACCTACTGAATATGCAGGGAAGTTGTAGTGGTGCATGTAGCGTTTTTCTGTCTGTTCAGTGATTCCATCGATAGTCTGAGCTTCGCTTGCAGGAGCTAGTGTACATGCTGAAAGAACCTGAGTCTGACCTCTCTTGAATAGTCCGCTTCCGTGTACTCTTGGAAGAAGCTGTGTTTCGCACCAGATAGGTCTAATTTCATCAAGCTTTCTGTTGTCAGGTCTTACGCCTTCATCTAGAATCATTGCTCTTACAGTTTCTTTTGTAATATTGTAAAGAACATTTGCAATATCCTTTTCGTTTTCAGGATAGATTTCTGCAAAGTGTTCCTTTGTTTCCACTTCTACCGCATCCATATTATCAAGTCTTTCCTGCTTGTCATATGTTTTGATAGCTTCCTTCATCTTGTCTACTGCATATTCTCTTACAGCAGCATCGATGTCTTCTGGAATTGTGTAGATAACTGATTCCTGCTTTTCCTTGCCTACTTCTGCAACGATTTCATCAATAAATTCTACGATTTTCTTGATTTCTTCGTGAGCAAAGAGGATAGCATCTAGCATTACGCTTTCAGGAACTTCTTCAGCACCAGCCTCTACCATCATGATAGCATCTTTTGTACCTGCAACTGTCAGATTCATTACTGACTTTTCTCTCTGTTCAAGAGTAGGGTTGATGATGAACTCTCCGTCAACCATACCTACACGAACTGAACCTGTAGGACCATCCCATGGAATATCTGATGTTGCAATAGCAACTGATGAACCTAGCATTGCCATGATATCAGTTTCGCAGTCAGGGTCAACTGACATTACTGTAGCAACAACTACTACATCATTGTAGTATCCCTTTGGGAACAGAGGTCTAAGAGGTCTATCCATAAGTCTTGAGTTTAGAATAGCTCTTTCACTTGGGCGTCCTTCTCTTTTGATAAATCCGCCAGGAATCTTTCCTGCGGCATACATTCTCTCTTCATAGTCACAACTTAGAGGGAAAAAATCGATGTCAGGTCTTGGTTCTTTGGATGCGCATACAGTAACGTTAACTACTGATTCGCCGTATTTTACCATAACCTGTCCGTTAGCCTGCTCACAAACCTTTCCGATTTCGAGCTGAAGCAGTCTTCCTCCGATTGCTGTCTTAAATGTTCTGTAATCTGTAAATCTTGCCATTTTAATAAACAACTCCTTCCTGTTTATCCGTTTTCCTCTTGGCATTAACAATAATATATAAATAAAGGCGGGGTTAAATTATCCCCGCCAAAATTTTTAGTCGTAATTACTTTCTTAATCCTAAACGAGCAATAAGAGTTCTATATCTTTCGATATCAACGTCCTTCAGGTAGTTAAGAAGGTTTCTTCTCTGACCAACCATCTTTAGAAGACCTCTTCTTGAGTGGTGGTCTTTCTTGTGAACCTTTAGGTGTTCGTTTAAGTCGTTGATTCTAGCTGTTAGAATTGCTACCTGTACTTCTGGGGAACCTGTGTCTCCTTCTTTTGTAGCGTAGTCAGCGATGATTGCTGCTTTCATTTCTTTTGTAATCATGTTTAAATTCTCCTTTTCTTTTTTAATACGCTTTCACTGAGTACACGCACAGGAGCTGCGCTGAACTAAGTGAAAGTAAAAAACTTAACGATTTATTATAACATATATATTAGTAAATTGCAATCATATTTACGAAATTAACACAAAATCTGTGCAAACTAAAGCATCTTATATAAATACCTTCGAAAAGTCACTACGCGTGCTAAAATTCAGATCCTAAATCCTCGTGGAATTTCTTTGCCTGAATACAGTCTCTTACAATCTGATCTGACAGCTTGTTAATATCGTCAAACTTCACCTCGTCACGAGTCTTTTTTAGGAATTCAACTTTGATTTCTTTGCCATAAAGCTCTTTGTTGAAGTTGAAAATGTGAGTTTCAACATTTTTGTTGTATGTTCCGATTGTCGGCTTAACACCAACATTAGTAATGCTCGGATATCTTACCCCGTTATATGTGCAGTATGTTACATACACACCGTTTGGAGGTGTAACCATGCCTGGGTCGATAACTAGGTTAGATGTAGGAAATCCTATAGTTCTTCCAAGTCTGTTTCCTACTACAACCTCACCCTCGATGAAATAGTTTCTTCCCATATATGTTTCACACTGGTCTACATCACCATCTGCAATTAGCTTTCTAATAAATGTTGAGCTTACAACATTTCCATTAATCATATAAGGATCCATTGCATTCACTTCGAATCCGTGAGACTCTCCCATTTCACGTAAAAAATCAGGATTTCCCTTGGCTTTATACCCGAAACTGTAGTTAAATCCGCAGTACGCCGCCTTCATATTGAACTTGTCTAGAAGAAGCTTCTCAACAAAGTCTTTTCTGTCCATAGTCATGATATCTTTATCAAATGGAACAGAAAACAGATAGTCAACTCCGAGGTTTTCAATAATTTCGAATTTATCCTCCTGAGCCAGAATGCATTTTACCTTTTCTGCACCCGGAAGCAAATCCTTTGGGTGATTTGAGAAAGTGAAAACAGCAGCCTTAAGCCCGTCTGCCTTCGCCTTTTTTACAACATTCTTTATTACTTCCTGATGTCCGTAGTGAACACCATCAAAGTTTCCAAGAGCCACAACCGTAGGCTCAATTCCTGTTATCTCATCTAAATTTTCAAATATAATCATGTTAATCACTTACCTTGAATAAAAAATTTTGTCAGCTTTCAGAAGACCATTGCCTCTAACAAAGGCAACGCCTAGAAATTCTCGTTTTCCGTCAATTTCCCCATACACATTATATGCAGTTTTAAACTCTTCCCTCATAGGAAGGTAAAAATCTCTATCCCTATAAACTGGAGCTTTCTTCTCAGTCCATCTTACTTTTGGAATTCTTCCGCCGTTTAAGAATATGAACACATCACTTCCCTCAACTAAGCATTCGCCAAAGTTTTCCAGAGAAAACTGCGTAGGAATAATCTTTTCTTCTATCCCTTCGCAGCTCATATTTCTGAGAATCTCAATATCAGTAGAGTTTTCCTTTGTAAAAGCGCCACTAGCAACTCTCTCGAGAGCTGTCATACATGCGCCACATCCGAGTTTTTCTCCAATATCCTGACAGATAGTTCTAATGTAAGTTCCTTTCGTGCACTCAGTTCTAAAAGTCAGCTCCTTGCTTTCCTCATCAAAATCGATAATCTCGAAAGATTTTATGTAGATTTTTCTTGTCTTAACCTCTACACTTTCGCCAGCTCTTGCATACTCATAAAGCTTCTTTCCGTTAACCTTAAGCGCCGAATACATCGGCGGTTTCTGTTCAATCACACCATCAAAGGCGCTGCACGATGCCTTTACCTGGTCAAGGGTAATTTCAGAAGCATCTCTCGTCTCAAGAATTTTTCCCCATATATCCTGTGTATCAGTAATAACACCAAGCTTCATAGTGCAAAGATATGTTTTTATATCCATATCTAAGTACTCCATAATCTTTGCCGATTTTCCTATGCAGATAGGAAGAACGCCCGTTGCCATAGGATCAAGAGTTCCCGTATGACCGATTTTTTTGATTCCAAGAGTTCTTCGCATAATTGCAACAACATCATGAGATGTCATATTCTGCGGCTTATATACATTTATTATTCCGTCTTTAATCATCTAAACTGCCCATTTCTTCTATAAATGTTTTCTTAATAGTCTCTACAGCCTCAGCCATATTGCAGGAAAGAGTAAAACCAGCTGCTCTTATATGTCCTCCTCCACCAAAGGAAGCTGCAATTTTTGCTACATCACAGCAGTTTTTCGATCTCATGCTGACTTTGATTTCGTCTTTTTTGTACTCTTTGAGAAGAACTGCAACCTCGCATCCTCCTACAGATCGCATAGTAGCAACGATGCCGTTAGTTTCGTCCATCACTGCTCCAGTTTCCCTAAGCATCTTCTGAGTAACATTTGCAATCAAAACTTTTCCTCCGCATATAGACTCCATTTTATCTATAGCTCTGCTTTCGATTCTGATTTTCTCAAGTCTGTTGCTTTCGTATAAAGAAATACTAATTTCATTTGGATTTAATCCGTAGTCTAACATTTCCGATGCAATATCAAAGCTTTTCTTCTGAGTGTTTGAATACTGGAAATTCCCTGTATCGCTTGTAATCGAAGCAAATAATCTGTCAGCAATTTCCTTTGTAAATTCAACATTCATAGCCTTAAGACATTCATAGACAATCTGACCTGTAGCCGCCTGATTTCCATCTATATAGCTGTATTCGCAAAATGGCTCACTAGTCATATGATGATCAAGGCAAACTGTAGTTTCCGCAGAAAGGAATGCCTCTTCTCTGCCTTTGATTCTTGTAAGATCACCGCAGTCAACACATACTGAAATATCTGCTGCCTTTGCCCTGCTTTCATCACTATGGAAAAATCCAAGGTCCATAAAAGCAAGGTTTCCCGGTATATTTTCCGTTACATATACTGATGCATCTTTTCCCTTCTGAATCAGCCCTAGTGCAAGAGCGCTACAAGAACCCACAGCATCTCCATCCATGCCGATATGAGGATAAAGAACTATCTTTTCTGCTCCTAGCAGAACTTTTGCTATTTCGTCAAAGCTGTTATTCTTCATCTTTTATGTCCAATTCTTTGATAACCTTTGAAATATGTCTGCCGTATTCCATTGAATTATCAATTTTAAATATTAGTTCAGGTACGTGTCTTAGCTTAACCTTTCTGCCAATTTCCTTCTTGAAGAGGCCTTTTGCACTGTTCATTCCCGCAAGAACATCTTCCTCTACACTATTTTCCCCTGACTCATCGCTCTGATCTTTTGTAGTCAAAACTGTTATGTAACATGTTGCATAACTTCCGTCATTTGTAACTTCTACGCCAGAAACACTTACCATGGCAGACATGAGTCTGGGGTCTTTGATACCTGAAATAAGCATTTCACTGATAATGCGTCTGATTTCTTCTCCAAGCCTTCCGCTTCTGTATCCTCTGCCCATTGTTTTTCCTTTCGTTTCGTTACTTAAGAGAAGAATTTACATATCTCACTCTCTTCTGAGTAACTTTTCCATACTGGATAGCCTCCTTAGGACATCTGCTGATGCAACCCATGCAGTGGGAGCATCTGTCATTTGTCCATTTTGGCTTTCCGTCTTCCATTTCTATAATTTCGTCAATACACACATCTTTGCAAAGACCGCAGCCTATACAGTTTTCATCAGCATAAAACTTTTTAGCAGGTCTTCCGTTTACATAGATTTTGTGCGCAAACCATGACAGAAATCTTGTCGTATAAGTTGACTTATGTGTAAGTCTAAAATTGAATCTAATGGAAGTAACAAGTTCATCAATTGCCTTGTCTGCTCTTCTGAGAATCATAATCTGCTCCTCTCTTAGAGGAACCTTGAACATCGCAAGATAGTTTTCCGGCATAATCAACTGGAAAAATCCCTTTAGCTCATAACCTGATTCCTGAAGGGCTCTTCTAATCATTACATCAGCCGACCCAGAACTGCTTCCGCATGTTCCTACAGCTGCAATTATAGGCTTTTTGCCCTTAAAGTCAACTTTTCTGACAAAATCATCAATCTGATGTGGTATTCCATAATACCATATAGGAAAGACAAAGAAAACAATTTCTTCGTCTTTCACATCATATTCATATCTGTTTTCTCTGGCTGCCTCAGTGATATCTATAAGTTCACCGGGAAACTCCCTTAGAAGTCTTTCGGCAGCATATTTGGAATTTCCTGTAGCTGTTAAATAAAATATCATTTACTGCTGTAATCCTCTTTTCCACAGACTATTTTCTTTCAATTTCAACCATGTGGAAGCATTCGATAATATCGCCTTCCTTGATATCATTGTAGTTTTCAAGGCCGATACCACATTCGTATCCCTGGTTAACTTCTTTTGCATCATCCTTGAATCTCTTCAGAGATAAAATCTTACCTTCGTGGTATACGATACCGTCTCTTACAAGTCTTACATCGGCATTTCTTACAACCTTACCTTCGATTACATAAGCACCGCCGACGATACCAACGCCTGGAACCTTGAATGTGTTTCTGATTTCAACCTTACCTAGAATTTCTTCCTTGAATTCAGGATCAAGCATACCCTTCATGGCATTTTCAACATCATCGATTACATCGTAGATAACTCTATATGTTCTAATCTGGATGTTTTCTCTGTCAGCCATTGTCTGCACTGCTGTGCTTGGTCTTACGTTAAATCCAATGATAATTGATCCTGATGTTCCTGCAAGCATTACATCAGACTCAGTAACTGTACCTACACCGGTATGAATTATATTAACCTTAACATTTTCGTTGTTAAGTTTTTCTAATGATGCAACAAGAGCGCCTACTGAACCCTGTACGTCACCTTTGATAATGAGGTTAAGTTCCTTAACTTCACCTTCCTGAATCTGGCTAAATAGCTGTTCAAGAGTTGTGCTTGCATTTCTTGCAAGAACTTCTTCTCTAAGCTTTTCTTTTCTGTGTTCTGCGATTTCTCTTGCAATCTTATCTTCCTTAACTGCATTGAATTCATCACCTGCCTGAGGTACTTCTGTAAGACCTAGGATTTCAACTGCAGTTGCAGGGCCCGCCTTTTTGATTGTCTTGCCCTTGAAGTCTGTCATCAGACGGATTCTACCTGAGCATGTACCTGCTACAAGGCTCTGTCCGCTGTGTAGTGTTCCGTTTGTAACAAGAAGTGTAGCTACAGGACCCTTAGTCTTATCAAGTCTTGCTTCGATTACTGAACCCATTGCAAGTCTGTTAGGGTTAGCCTTAAGTTCCATCATTTCAGCCTGTAGAAGAATCATTTCTAGCAGGTTAACGATTCCATCGCCTGTTTTAGCTGATACAGGTACACAGATTGTATCTCCGCCCCAGTCTTCTACAAGAATTCCATGCTCTGTAAGGTCCTGCTTAACTCTGTCTGGGTTTGCAGCAGGCTTATCTACTTTGTTGATTGCAACGATAATTGGAACGCCAGCAGCCTTTGCGTGGCTGATTGACTCAATTGTCTGAGGCTTAACGCTGTCGTCAGCTGCAACTACAAGAACTGCGATATCTGTAACGTGAGCACCTCTTGCACGCATAGCAGTGAAGGCTTCGTGACCAGGAGTATCCAGGAATACGATTTTCTGACCGTTTATTCTAACTTCAGATGCACCGATATGCTGAGTGATTCCACCTGACTCTGTTGATGTTACATTTGTCTTTCTGATAGCATCAAGAAGTGAAGTTTTACCGTGGTCAACGTGACCCATTACAGTGATGATAGGAGGTCTTGCCTTTAGATCCTTTTCGTCATCTTCGAATGATTCGATACCTTCTTCTTCCTGTTCATCTTCTACTTTTCCAATTGCAACGCTAATTCCAAGTTCCTCTGCAAGAACCATTACAGTATCCTCATCGATGCTCTGGTTGATGTTTGCCATGATTCCAAGCTTCATTAGAGTCATGATAACCTTTGATGTTGAAACTTCTGTCTGCTCACAGAATCCTGCAACTGTAATAGGAACTGTAAGAACTATAGTGCCTTCTGGTAGTTCTTCCATTTCGATTTCTGGTTCTGGCTGAACAGGCTTCTGCTTAACATGCTTCTTTCTTGTCTGCTTTTCAAGAGACTTTCTTTCCATCTTGTCGTACTTGCCGCGAGCGTTATCTTTTTCGTGTTTGCCATACTGCTTTTTCTTGTCGTCACGCTTGCTGTGCTCATTCTTTGTTTCCATCTTTGGAAGATCTGAGTCTCTTCTCTTCTGACCAGGTCTATCGTTTCTATCGTTTCTGTGACCTCTGTCATTTCTTCCGCCGTCTCTTCCACCGCGGTCATTTCTGTCATTTCTATCACGGCCTTCTCTTCTGTCTGAACCGTTTCTATCATTTCTGTCGTTTCTGTGACCTCTGTCATTTCTTCCGCCGTCTCTTCCACCGCGGTCATTTCTGTCATTTCTATCACGGCCTTCTCTTCTATCTGAGCCGTTTCTATCATTTCTGTCGTTTTTGTGACCTCTGTCATTTCTTCCTGCATTATCTCTGCTATCTGACTTTGATCTTCTGTCACTGTGTTTTGTATCTGTCTTCTTTTCTGCTTTTACTTCTTTCTTCAATTCTTCTTTTGCCTCCCCAGCTTCTGCTTTAGCGGATTTTTCTACCTCAGTTTCGGGAGCATTATGTTTTTCTGCTACCTTCTCTGCCTTTGGCTGTGCCGCTGTTTCTGCAGTTTTTGTTTCAGCTGACTTATTCTCATCAGTCTTCACTTCGGATTCTTTAACGTTGCCATTTGCATCGTCATTCTTTTTGTTTCTATTTGCTAAAAAAGCATCATCGACAATCGGCCTTCCAATTGGAGGTCTGTGTCTACCCGGAGCAGGTGCCGATGAAGCCCTGTGTGCTTCAGTTGAACCTTCTTTTATCTTTATTATATCAGCGTCAGATAATGAACTCATATGGCTTTTTACCTCGATTCCGAGCTTTGCTGTTTTCTCCAGAAGCTCTTTGCTTGTAATATTAAGCTCCTTTGCCAGCTCATAAACTTTCTTTGCCATTAGAACACCTCTCTTTCTGATTGAATAAGGTCAATCTCCTCTGCAATGATTTTCGCAAAATGACTGTCTGTTATTCCAAACAGGCCCTTACCTCCGTTCCCAGTGATATGAGATAGTTCGTCCGACAGTCCGAAAATCCTGTAATCTATCGAATTAGAGATGCATTTTTGCACCATTTTCTTTTTTGTATTTTCGGCCATATCCTCTGCTATAACCAAAAGTTTAATTTTACGACGAGAAATCATAAGCTCACAGGTATTGTAGCCTGTAACGAGATTTCTCGATCTTGCCGCAAAACCAAAGTAACTCATAACCTTGTCTCTTGTCATATATCAAACCTCTTTTGTTATTTCACGAAGCTCCTCAATAACCTTCTCGGTCTGCTGTGCTTCGATTTCTGTTCTGAACGTTCTGTTGAAAGCGCGCTTTTTCAGTGCTTTTTCAAAACACTTCTCAGACTTGCATAGGTATGCACCTCTGCCGTCTTTACGCGAGTCTCTATCTACAGTCAGAATACCGTTATTAAAAACGATTCGGATAAGCTCAGATTTTGGCTTTGATTCCATGCATCCAATGCATCTTCTCATTGGAATCTTTTTATTCTTCAATCTCAATTACCTCTTCGCCTTCTTCACTTTCAAAGTACTGAGTATGGCTCTTAATATCGATTTTCCAGCCGCTTACCTTTGCTGCAAGTCTTACGTTCTGGCCTTCTTTTCCGATTGCAAGTGAAAGCTGATAGTCAGGAACTACTGCAACTGCAATTTTTTCTTCCTCGTCAGCTATAACCTTCTCAACCTTTGCAGGGCTCAGTACGTTGCTAATAAGAGTTTCTGGATCTTCACTCCATGGAATAATATCGATTTTTTCGCCGTTCAGCTCATCTACGATAGCTCTTACACGTGCTCCGCCAGTTCCTACACATGAACCTACAGGATCAACATTTTCTGCTTCTGTGTAGACTGCAATCTTTGTTCTTGAACCTGCTTCTCTTGCAATTCCTCTAATTTCAACTGTGCCGTCCTGAATTTCCGGAACCTCTAGCTCAAACAGTCTCTTCACAAGTCCAGGATGTGATCTTGAAAGGAATACCTGAGGACCCTTAGCTGTTTTCTTCACGTCCATGATAAATACCTTTAGACGGTCATTCAGCTCATAAGTTTCTCCCTCAACCTGTTCGTACGGTGAAAGCATTCCTTCTGTATTACCTATATCAATAAACAAAGTGTCGCCGCTCTTTCTGTGAACGATACCTGTAAGGATTTCTCCCTGTCTTGCTGAAAAGCTGTCAAATACCATTCCTCTTTCAGCTTCTCTGATTCTCTGCACAACAACCTGCTTTGCAGTCTGTGCTGCAATTCTTCCAAAGTCTTTAGGTGTAACCTGGAACTCAATTGCATCTCCAATTTCATATCTAGGGTCAATAGCTCTTGCTTCTTCAATTGAAATTTCGATCATGTCATCGTAAACTTCTTCTACTACTTCCATCTTCATAAGAACTGAAATATCTCCAGTTTCTCTATCGATATCAACTCTAACGTTCTGTGATGTTCCGTAGTTTTTCTTATATGCAAGAACAAGTGCAGATTCTATTGCATCGATAAGTACATCTTTTGGAATATGCTTTTCTTTCTCAAGATCATAAATTGCCTCGATAAAGTCTCTGTTCATTTGTTTATTTAACCTCCCTTAGAATACAACCGCTAGGCTAGTCTTCGCCACCTGCTCAAGCGGAAACGATAATTCTTCATTATTTTCATTTTTAATTATTACACAGTTATCTATAAGACCAACTAGCTCTCCTGTATAGTTTTTGGAGCCGTCTACAGCCTTGTAAAGCTTAACGTCAACAAGATTTCCCGCATATCTGCTGTAGTGCTCAGGTTTAAGTAGCTGTCTATCCATACCAGGTGAAGAAACCTCCAGATAATAATTCTGTTCTATAGGATCCTCCTCGTCTAGTCTCTCGCTCAGATATCTGCTTACAAGCTCACAGTCTTCGGTGCCCACATAAACAGGATTTCCCTCCTCATCTAAAGGATTAGTCTTATCTATATAGACTCTCAGGAACCAGTCTCTGCCTTCTTTCAGGAATTCAGCATTATATAGTTCCATACCGTTTTCTTCTAAAAACTCTGCAAGTAACATCTCAACAAAGTCTGTGATTTTTTTCTTTGCCATAACTATCCTTTCTTAACAAAACTGAAAGAGTGGGAATATCCCACTCTTTCGAACAAAAAGTATTTTTTAGCTGTCTAAATTATAGCACACATGCTGTGCAGTGTCAAACTTTAAAAGGATTATAAATCCTTACAGGACGTCATATATTCAAAAGGTATCGCATAAACCTTTGCTTTGCCGCTGTAAAACTAGTCCTACCCACATAAAATTTCTTTCCATCGCAAAATTCTATACACTGATCATACATAGCTTCTACGCGACTTAGATTAATATATGCATATTTCAAAACTTGATAAAACTCCTCATCAAGTAAAACCTCTATATTAGAAATCTTGTCATAGTATTCGTAATCTCCCTTTTGTGCCGAAACAGTAAGTTT
>CAUWFN010000050.1:0-12863 GCA_963558075.1 uncultured Clostridia bacterium
TTCATCGATTTTGAAATCGATTTCGGCACCGATTGATTTGCCGATCCAGTTTTTCTGCATAACCTTAACTTTGTTTGGCCATCCGTCCAGTGTATCAAGGTTCTGAAGAAGTCTTTCTGCATAATCTGTAATCTTTAGGTACCACTGTGAAAGATTTTTCTTTCCTACAGGAGTTTTACATCTTTCGCAGCAGCCGTCAACTACCTGCTCGTTTGCAAGTACTGTCTGGCAACTAGGGCACCAGTTTACAGGATTTTCTTTTTTGTAAGCAAGACCTTTGTTGTAGAACTGAATGAAAATCCACTGCATCCACTTGTAGTAGTTTTCGTTGCATGTCTGAACTTCTCTATCCCAGTCATATGAAAGGCCTAGAGTCTTAAGCTGCTCTTCCATTTCTGCAATGTTTGACCATGTCCATTTAGCAGGCTCTGCACCGTGTTTGATTGCAGCATTTTCTGCAGGAAGTCCGAATGAGTCAAATCCGATTGGATGAAGAACGTTGTAGCCCTGCATCTTTTTAACTCTTGCGATAACATCACCTATAGAATAGTTACGTACATGACCCATATGAAGCTTTCCTGATGGGTATGGGAACATTTCTAGTACATAGTACTTTTCTTTGTTTTCGTCCTCTACTGTCTTAAATGAGTCATGCTCCTGCCAGTAGCCTTGCCATTTCTTTTCTATATCTTTAAATTCGTATCTCTCGTTCATCGGTCTATTCCTCCACGTCTATAACAGCACAGTCGCCCCAGACTTTTTCTATGTTGTATTTGTCTCTCATTTCGCTTGTAAAGATATTTACAATTACATCACCAAAGTCCATAAGAACCCAGCCTGAGCCGTTCTTGCCTTCGATGCCCTTAACGAAAAATCCTTCTTTTGCAAATGCGTCTTCGACATCGTCTGTCAGTGAAGCCACCTGTCTATCGGAATTACCTGTTGCAATTACAAGACAGTCTGCAAATGATGATTTCTGTGCAATGTCAATAATTTTGACATCAGAAGCTTTTTTGCTGTCTAGAAGCTTTGCTCCCAATAATGCCAGTTCATTACTATTCATCTATTAATCTCCTGTTCTCTTATTTTTTTACGTTCATTCAGATAATCTCTCGCCTCAAGAGTATCAGAGTCTATCTCGCTTCCCTTCTTCTGAAGGAACTCTACAGTGCGCTCCATAGAAAGAAGACATGCCTCATCGAGGTCAATAGGTGCAAGCTCTCTTAAAGTCTCCACCCCTGGATAATCACGAGAAGGCTCAATAGCATCTGCAAGATAGATTATTTTTTCGAGAAGAGACATATCCGCTCTTCCCGTCGTGTGATACTTTACGGCATTTACAATATCCTCGTCCGCAGAATATTCTCTTTTTAGGATTTCCGCAGCAATTCTTCCGTGAGCGAGATTCAGCTTTCCGAGGTAGTAGTCTCCTAGTCCGAGCTTTCTTACATAAGCATCGGATTTCTCGATATCTTTCATTTTGAACATGTCATGGGCCAAAGCCGCAAACTCGGCCTTTTCCATATCCGCACCATAAACGGCCGCAAGCTCTTTTGCTGTTTTTACAACACCCATAGTATGCCTAAACCGTTTTTCAGACAGATTTTCCCTTATATACTTATATATAGAGTCCGTGTTCATTAATGTACCTTTCTACGTCATCTCCAACAAAGCTGTTAATCCGCGTTCCTTCGAGGAAATTCTTTTTTATCTCCGTTGATGAAATAGGAAGCATTTTGCCCTGTAGAACGCTGACATCAGCTCCATACTCGTCTCTGAGATATTCTGCTTTTTCTTCTGCTTTTTTCCTGTCATTTTCGCTTCTAAGACCTACTGCAAAGGAACACATCCCTAGAAGCTCCTGACCTCTGTACCAGTTTTCGATACTCATCAGAGAATCAGTCCCCATTATAAAATATATCTGACAGTCTGATGTCTCCTGCTTCATCCTGCTGATTGTATCATATGTATATGATACTCTTGTGTCAAAAACCTCATAAGTTGTGACAGCAAGCTCTGGATGGTTTCTCACAGCAAGCTCTGCCATATTTACGCGGTCTTTTGCATCTGCAGTTTTTTTGTTCAGCTTAAACGGCTGTACTCTAGCAGGCATCAGATATAGCATATCTAAACCAAGCTCACATATTGCTGTTTCCGCAAGCCCTATGTGGCCTAAATGGATGGGATCAAAAGTCCCACCCAAAAGTCCAATCTTCTTCATAATAAAATCTTATATATACTCAACTCAATCTTAAAAAAACATTTTCCGGTATGACACTTAACCTACTCGGCTTCTGTTTCTTTTAGTGCAATTGCAAGCTCATCAAGCTGCTCTTCATCTACGAGACCTGGAGCCTCGCATACGAGACACTGTGCATTCTGGTTTTTAGGGAATGCCATAACTTCTCTGATGCTGCTTTCGCCTGCAAGAAGCATGATAAGTCTGTCAAGTCCATATGCAAGTCCGCCATGAGGTGGAACTCCGTACTTGAAGGCTTCGAGAAGGAATCCGAATTTTTCTTCACATTCTTCATCTGTAAGTCCAAGAATCTTGAACATCTTTGACTGAAGATCGCTTTCGTGAATTCTGATGCTTCCTCCGCCAAGCTCAACACCGTTAAGAACGATATCGTATGCGTCAGCCTTAACCTTTTCAGGTTCAGTATCAAGCATTGGAATATCTTCATTCTTAGGGTGTGTGAATGGGTGATGCATAGCCTTTAGGTTGCCTTCATCATCAGCTTCAAACATTGGGAAGTCAACAACCCACAGAAGCTTGAAGTCTTTGTCGTCAAGAAGTCCCATGAGACCTGCGATGTGTCTTCTGAGGAATCCAAGTGTATCAAATACAACCTTTGGTTTGTCAGCTGCAATAAGAATTAGGTCTCCTACCTTTGCATCAAATACAGCTGCAATTTCACCAAGCTTATCCTGAGTGAAGAATTTATTTACTGATGATTTGTATTCGTTTTCTTCAACTCTAATCCATACTAGACCCTTTGCTCCATAGTGCTTAGCCTGATCTGTCAGCTTGTCGATATCCTTACGGCTGAACTTAGGAGAACCGCCATCGATGCAGATACCTCTTACGTCTCTGCCAGATGCAAGAGCATCAGCAAATACCTTAAACTCAGTTCCTGCAACAACATCGTTTAGCTTCTTAAGCTCGAATCCAAATCTAAGGTCAGGCTTATCTGAACCAAATCTTTCCATAGCTTCATCGTATGGAAGTCTCATTAGAGGAAGCTCAATATCAACGCCCATGATGTCTTTGAATACTCTCTGAAGGAATCCTTCCTGTATTGCAATAACATCATCAACATCTACGAATGACATTTCCATGTCAATCTGTGTGAATTCAGGCTGTCTATCTGCTCTGAGGTCTTCGTCTCTAAAGCACTTTGCAATCTGAATATATCTATCGCATCCACTTACCATTAGAAGCTGTTTAAAAAGCTGAGGTGACTGTGGAAGAGCAAAGAAATGACCAGGGTTCACTCTGCTTGGAACTAGGTAGTCTCTTGCGCCTTCCGGTGTTGACTTAACCAAAATAGGTGTTTCGATCTCTGTAAATCCGTTTTCGTCGAAATAGTCTCTTGCAAGCTTAACTACCTTGTGTCTAAACATAAGGTTCTGCTGCATCTTGAGTTTTCTCAGATCCAGATATCTGTATTTTAAACGAAGATTTTCGTCTACGTTGTCATCGTCCTTTATATAAATAGGCGGTGTTTCTGACTTTGAGTAAATTCTCAGGTCTTTTACAAGAAGTTCAACTTCACCTGTTGGAAGCTCAGGGTTCTTGGAGCTTCTTTCTCTTACGATACCCTTAACTCCAATGCAGTACTCACTTCTTAGTGATGATGCAAGCTCAAAAACCTCAGCTGGAATTGTGTCATCAAATACAATCTGCATGATTCCTGTCTTGTCTCTTAGGTCAGCAAAGATGATGCTTCCAAGGCTTCTTTGCTTTGCTACCCATCCGTTTAATGCTACTTCTTCACCTACATTTTCGCTACGAAGAAGTCCGCACATATGTGTTCTTTTGAATAAATCTGTCATTTTATATATATTTCTCCTACTGTTTTATTTTGCTAGTTCTTCAACAAGGTTTTCCAGTTTAACCTGTTTCTGCTGTGAAGTTGCCATTTCCTTAACAGAAACAACTCCTTCGTTTAGTTCATTTTCGCCGATAACTACAGTATATCTTGCACCTAGTCTATCAGCATACTTGAACTGTCCTTTTATGTTTCTTTCGAGAGTATCCATCTCAGCTTTTATGCCGCGCTTTCTGAGCTCTCTCAGAAGTTTAAGACCAAAGGCCTTCGCCTGATCTCCCATCACAGCGATAAATGCTTTGATTGGCTCAGGCTGAGGAATTTCTATTCCACTTGATTCCATAAGCATTAGAAGTCTTTCGATTCCAAGACCAAATCCAACGCCTGGGATTGGAGGTCCGCCAACCTCTTCGATTAGATGGTCGTATCTGCCTCCACCGCATACAGTGCCCTGAGCACCGATACCTGTAGTTACAAACTCAAAAGCAGTCTTAGTATAGTAGTCAAGACCTCTTACGATTTTTGGATCAACTGTGTATTTGATTCCAAGAGAATCAAGGTTCTTCTGAACTTCTTCGAATGACTCTTTGCAGTCATCACAAAGATAGTCAACCATCATAGGTGCTCCCTGAACAAGGCTCTGACATACAGCTGACTTGCAGTCGATAATTCTCATAGGATTACGCTCAAATCTATCCTTGCATGTGTGGCAAAGATCATCATACTTGTCTGCAAGAAATGCCTTGAGAGCTTCTCTGTGCTTCTGTCTACATTCAGGACATCCAACACTATTGATTCTAAGCTCTATATCTGTAATTCCCATTTCTGTCAGGAAATCGTTTGCAAGGCAGATAACTTCAGCATCTGCTACCATACTTGGTGTTCCAAAAGTCTCAATACCAAACTGGTGGAACTCTCTGAGTCGTCCTGACTGAGGTTTTTCGTATCTGTAGCACGGTGTGATGTAGTAGTATTTTGTTGGCTGAATCTCAGCATACTGCTTATGCTCAACAAAAGCTCTAGCCGCAGGTGATGTTCCCTCCGGTTTCAGTGTGATACTTCTGTTACCATGATCGTTAAAAGTGTACATTTCCTTCTGCACGATGTCTGTTGTATCACCTACACCTCTTGTAAAAAGTTCTGTATGCTCAAATACAGGAGTTCTGATTTCTTTGAACCCGTATCTGTCGCATATTTCAGCAAACTTTTTTTCTACAAAGTGCCATTTATATGCCTGTGCCGGTAAAATATCTTTCGTTCCCTTTGGGGCATTTGTTAGCATTTTTCTACCTCCATAAATATATTTTTCTCTTTTCGCTCCAGCATCTCGTCTAGTCTTTCGATATACTGGCAGTAATTTGTCACATTCGGTACACGTTCAAGGCGGTTTTCGTCAGGATAATACATCTTAGATACTCCACCTGCTCCAAGAGCAAGAATTATCTGATGTTCGTCCATGATTCTAATATTGTAAACGCCTTCTTTTCCCGGATGACAGTAGCCCACATTTTCGCATGCTCCTGCCATATGCTTCTGCCTATACAAATAATAAGGGTTATAGCCTTTTCCCTTCAGAAATTTTTCTGCTGCAGAAGTCATTTTCTTTACATTTTCTGCCTGCTTGTAGTGAAAATCCGCATCAATATCTATAAGTCTAGATGCTCTCTTTACTGCAAGAGAATGAACTGTAATGTTGTCAGCGGACAATCCCTCTACAGTCTCAAGGGTCATCATAAAATCATCTAAATCCTCCTCTGGAAGACCTGCAATTATATCTGCATTGATGCTTTCGAAATCAAAACCCTTCGCAATATCAAAGGCTTTGATAATATCTTCTGTCTTGTGACTTCTCCCAATCAGGTCAAGGGTATGCTGCTTCATAGATTGAGGGTTTATGCTTATTCGCTCAACTCCATGTTTTTTTAGCACTGCAAGCTTCTCTTCTGTTATAGTATCAGGTCTTCCCGCCTCTACAGTAAACTCCTTCACTTTATCAAAATCAAAGCTTTCTCTGACATTTGAAAGAAGTATATCAAGCTGATTAGCCGTAAATGTTGTAGGCGTTCCGCCGCCTATGTACACAGACTCCGCTACTATTCCCGTCTCTCTCATGCGTCTTCCAACATACTCTACTTCTCTGTTTAGAGCATGGGAATATCTTTCAATTTCATCATCAGGCACCTGATTAGATGCAAAAGAGCAGTATACACATCTTGTTGGACAAAACGGTATTCCTATATATACTCCTGCGCTTTTTCTTTGTGCGTGACCTATGGATTTAACCTGATAGTCATACATCTCTGCAATCGAAGCTATCTTGCTCTCCGAAAGAAGGTACTTTTCTCTTAGGATTTCCTTTGCTCTTTCGCTACTTTTTGTTTCAGCACAAAGCTTTCCAAAAAGCTTTACAGGCCTGATTCCTGTGAGAATACCCCATTCAGGTTTTTCTCCTGTTATCTCAGATAAAGATCGGTATATTTCACGCTTAATCTTGTCTTTGTCGTCAGTATTTATCTTGTTAAATTCTAGAAGGTCTAAATTTTCCTTCTGCTCCTGCGTAGCATCCTCCTCTAAAACGTACTGGTCAGGCCTTAGGAAGATATTTATAAGCTCGCACAGGAGATATTTCTTTTCAAAATTATGTATCAGTATTCTATACAAAAGGATTGTGCCTCTTTTCGTATTCTATTGTTGTTGAACCCATATGTCCTGGGTAAACCATAGTGTTATCTGGCAAAGTGTAAAGCTTTGTTCTGATTGAGTCTACAATTTTACCAAAATCTCCTCCTGGAAAGTCAGTTCTTCCGATTGAAGCTCTAAATAGTGTATCTCCGCTGAATAGCTTGTCGCCGCTTAGGATGCACATGCCGCCTTCTGTGTGTCCAGGTGTGTGAAGGAATGTCCATTCTGTATTTCCTACAGTTAGTCTGTCGCCGTCATTTACATATATGTCAGCATCAAAGATTACACTGCGGCCCATAATTTCAGGTGAAGAGTTAATTACAGGGCTGTGAAGAGTTTCTCTTTCCTGTGCGCAGGCAATAACCTTTGCATCAGGATACTGCGCCTTAAACTGCTCGATGCCACCAAAATGGTCTGCATGTCCGTGAGTCAGCATAATGTATTCGATTGTTACTCCATCAGCTTCAACAGCCTTTACTAGTCTTTCACTGTATCCGCCTGGATCTACGATAAATCCCTTTTTTGATTCGTCATATACAAGGTAAGTGTTTACACCGATTGGCCCTGTCATATATTCTTTTATAACCATGCTTTATTATTCTCCTGTCAGTCAAAATTTTTATGTCGTTTGTCAAATATTATGATTTAGCTCTATACACATGTGTTACGCCTTCTACATTTCTCAGTGTTCTTAAAACCTTCTGCATCTGCTGCGTACTTGAAATAGAAAGTGTCAGCGTAATATTTGCTGTATCGTCTTTTCCGCTCTTTGCATTAACTCCCGAAATATGAACGTCCATGTCCTCACATACCCTCGATATGTCTGAGAAGAGACCCTTTCTGTCGGCACTTATAATACAGATATCAGCATCATAAGTATTTCCAACCTTAAGGTCTTCCCACTCAACTTCTATGAATCTAGCTCTTTCTGATTCTGGAAGAGAAGTTATGTTAGAGCAGTCTTTTCTATGAACAGATATACCTCGTCCTTTTGTAATGAAACCTATAATTTCATCTCCTGGTACTGGGTTACAGCATCTAGAAATTCTGATCATTAGGTTATCAGTTCCCTTTACTACTATACCCGGGTTATCTCTTCTGTATTTCTTTTCTTTTTCTTTTTTGGCCTCGCCATTTAGAAGAGCTCGCTCTTTTTCCTCGGCTTTCTTCTGTGCTAGCTTGTTTTCTTCATCTATATATCCGAGAAGTGTTGCAACAAATTTGCTCATAAAAGATCCGCCCTTGCTGAGCTGAACATAAAGTTCGTTCATTGTTGCAATGTTCATTTCTTTCATGCCTCGAGTCATGAGAGAGCTCTTTTCTACCTGCTGAGGATCATAACCCTTTTTGCGCAGATATTTATCTAGAGCATCTTTTCCTCGTGCAACGTCATCGGATTTTGATTCTTTTCTGAGCCACTGCCTAATTTTTGTTCTTGCAGTTGAGCTCTTTGCTATTTTCAGCCAGTCAACGCTAGGTCCACTGGAGTTTGCAGAGGTTACGATTTCTACAATATCTCCATTGTTAAGCTGGTGGTCTATAGTTACCATTTTGCCGTTTACCTTAGCTCCGACACATTTGCATCCGACTGCTGTATGGATTTTGAATGCGAAGTCAAGCGGTGTAGAGCCCGCAGGAAGGTCTATAACCTCGCCCTTTGGTGTAAATACGAATACCTGACTTGCAAACAGATCCATCTTGAGGGTTTCCATAAACTCTTTTGGATCTTTCAGCTCCTGCTGCCACTCCAAAGTCTGTCTCAGCCATGCAAGCTTCATGTCCTCGTTGTTTTGACCGGAGTTTGCATTACCCTCTTTATATTTCCAGTGAGCCGCAATACCGTATTCAGCGACTCTGTGCATCTCATATGTTCTTATCTGTATTTCGAAAGGTTCACCGTTGTCACCTAGCACTGTTGTATGAAGTGACTGGTACATGTTAGGTTTAGGCATTGCAATGTAGTCTTTGAAACGTCCCGGAATAGGCTTCCACATCGTATGAACCTGACCGAGGACTGCATAGCAGTCTTTAACTGTTTCAACAATTACGCGCACAGCTGTAAGATCAAAGATTTCATCAAGCTGCTTGTGCTGCAGTTTCATTTTGCGGTACACACTGTAAAGATGCTTGGATCTTCCGTAAATGTCATACTGCATTTTCATCTGGTCCAGAGATTCTTTGATTTCATCTATTACCTGGTTGATGAAATGCTCCCTCTGTTCCTTCTTTTCCATCACCTCTGTCTTGAGTCTGTCATACTCTTCTGGGTGAAGATATTTGAGAGCTATATCTTCAAGCTCGAACTTTACGGTATATATACCCAGTCGGCTTGCAAGAGGAGCATATATATCAAGAGTTTCTCTAGATTTTTCTTGCTGCTTATGAGGCTTCCAGAACTGAGCCGTTCTCATATTGTGAAGCCTGTCAGCAAGCTTTATAATCAAAACCCTTATGTCCTTTGACATTGCAAGGAACATCTTGCGCAGGTTTTCAGCCTGCGCCTCTTCCTTGGAGTCAAATTTAATGGATCCAAGTTTTGTAACACCGTCTACTAGAAGGGCTATTTCCTCGCCGAAATCTTCTACGAGCATCTCCCTTGTGTAATCTGTATCTTCGACGACATCATGAAGCAGACCTCCTACGATGGCGGCCTCATCCATACCTAGCTGAGCCAGTATTTCGGCAACAGCTATCGGGTGAATTATATAAGGCTCTCCGCTTTTGCGAAACTGACCCTCGTGAAGCTCCTTTGCTTTGTCGTAGGCCTTGCCTATAAATTCTATATCATAATTCTCGTTACATTTTAACAACTCATCTAAAAATTCTTTTTTAGTTTCCATTAAACTTACTGCACCTGTCAAAGATTCTGCTCTTAGGCTTATTTCTTTGATTTTTTACCTTTCTTTTCGTTATTAAGTACATATTTGGATTTTTCTTCATCCTTGCTCAGCTCATACAGCAGAGGGCTGCAGAGGAAGATTGATGAATAAGTTCCTACCAGAACACCTACCATCAGAGGAATTACGAACTCTCTGATTGAAGTTGAAACCATTATAGCCATAGGCACCATACATACAAGTGTTGTAAGTGATGTCATGATTGAACGGTTCAGTGTCTGGTTAACACTCATGTCGATATTGTCAAGAATTGAGTTCTTCTTGTATAGTCTTCTGTTTTCTCTGATTCTATCAAAGATTACAATCGTATCGTTGATTGAGTAACCTACAACTGTAAGGATACCTGCGATGAACGGATTGTTGATTGTAATATTGAAGATTGCATATATTGAAAGCATAATCAGACAGTCGTGGATTACTCCGGCGATTGAAGAAACACCGTATTTCCATGATTTAAATCTGAATATGATATAAATCAGCATGCCGACAGCGGCAATAAGAACTGATTTTACTGCATTAGTCTTTAGCTCGTCACCGATTGTAGGACCGAACTGTTCTGATGCAAGAACATCATTTTCTGTAACGCCGAAATCTTTTCCAAGAGTCTCAACAACCTCTGCACGTTCCTTGTTGTCTAATGCTTTGATTGTCTTGATAATTACTTCTTCCTGGTCATCTCCTGCAAGAACGATTGATGGTGAAAGGTCGAATTCTTTGATTGATTTTTCTACTTCTTCTACCTTTACTTTCTGTCCCATATCAATCTGCATCATTGTACCGCCTGTGAAGTCGATACCGTAGTTGAATCCTCTCACTAGTGAGAATACAAGACCTACAATCATAACTGCTGCACTGATGCAGTAGAAAATCTTTCTCTTTTCTACAAACTTAAACTTCTTCTTTAGAAGCTGTTTTGGAGTTCCATCTTCGTTAACACCAAAGTACTTGTTCTTAGCAAAGCGCTTGCTTTCTGCAAGTAGACCGATGAATAGCTGAGAAACAACTACTGCAGTAAAGATACTTACGATAATACCAATCATAAGTGTGATTGCAAATCCCTTAACTGATGTTGATCCGATTTCGTAAAGTACAACAGCTGCGATCAGTGTTGTAATCTGAGCGTCAAGTACAGTTACAAGAGCATGCTTAAATCCATGAGAAACTGCAGCTCTGATTGTCTTGCCGCGGGCTATTTCTTCTTTGATTCTTGCAAATATGATTACATTTGCGTCTACCGCCATACCAATTGACAGGATAATACCTGCAATACCAGGCAGTGTGAGCACGCTTCCAAGTCCTGCCATAATCCACATTACAAGCAGTACGTACAGAAGAAGTGCTATGTCAGCCATAAGACCAAGTATGTTGTACATGAGAATCATAAGTACAAATACAAGGCCAAAACCTATAGCTCCTGCGATGATACTCTTTTCGAGAGCATCAGCTCCGATTGTTGCAGTCTGAACAGATGATGTAACCTCGCTCAGTGAAAGAGGAAGAGCACCGCCTCTGATAAGAGCAGCTGTATTAGATGCTTCTTCTTTCTGATATCCTGAATCTGATGTAATCTCACATACAGGAGTCGTAATAGCTTCTTTGCATGTAGGAGCTGTTACGATTTCATCGTCTAGCATTATGATAACGGAGTTTCCAGGAATCTGCTCTGAACTTGATGTTACAGCGCCGCTTGCAGCCTTTGCTGTTGCATCAGAGAATTTCTTTGATCCTTCCTTTGTGAATTCTAGATTTATCTTATATCCACCGTGTCTTTCATCTGTATCGATACCAGCGTCCTTGATATCATCTCCGCTGAGAACTTCAGTTCCATCTGCAAGAAGGAATCTTAGTCTTGCAGTTTTACCGATCTGCTCGATGGCATCCTGGGAGTTATCAACACCTGGGAGTTCAACTCTAAGTCTCTTGTCACCTTCTAGTGATACTGTTGCTTCTGCTATACCCATAGCATTTACACGGTTATTAAGAACAGCTCTTGTCTGTTCCATAGCCTTTGCTAGTTTATCACCTTTTAAATCTGTATCGGCCTCCATAACAACGTATACACCACCGTCGATATCTAGTCCGAACTTCATAGCGTCTTTAATTGATTTTACAGGGCCCACACCAAAAATGGTAACGTACCAGCCCAGTAAAATAACGATACAAATTAATATCGCAAATACTTTTCTTACTTTTTGGGTCATTGCTTCCTCCACCTTCTTAATATAAATAATTGCCACTAAAATGGGCATTGTATAATAGTTATTTTACTACTTTTTTGTTAGTTCTTCAACAATTATCGTTTAATTTATCAGTGCTATAACAATATATAGTGATTTACGGCCCAACTTTTGCAAACAAACCCATTTTGATGTATTTGATGTAGTACAGAAAAAGTTTTATTTTTGCGTAAAAATATCAAAGATTCGGCTGTATCGCAAGGCTAAAAATATCACACACTGAAGGATACTTCCTTGATGTTTAAAGAAAAAAGCTCCTGAAAATCAGGAGCTTTATAACTATTTTTCTTCGTTTGCAGCTTCTTCAGCTTTTGCTGGTTCTTCTGCCTTTGGTGCTTCTTCTGCAGGAGTAGCTGGTGCTTCTTTAACTTCTTCTTCAGCTTTTTCTGCTTTTGTAAGTTTCTTTGGCTTAGCAGGCTTCTTTGGTTCTTCTTTTTCTGCAGCCTTGTTTGACTTGCTTGTTACTGATGAAATTGACCATCTCATCATTTCGAACTTAACCTTGTCTGCGCCAACCTGAATTACGATTGATTCGTCCTTTGTCTTTACAACCTTACCGCAAATACCGCCGATTGTTACGATTTCGTCACCAACCTGGATGCTGTTTCTCATGTCGTTGATTGACTTTTCCTTCTTTTTCTGTGGTCTGATAAGAAGAAAATACATCGCTCCGATAAAGATAACTAGCATCATAATCTGCATTCCTAATGGACCCATTTTAATATCCTCCCAGTGAATAAAATTAAATTAATATAATATTTTTATTTTCCTTAGAAAATTTAAGTGGTGCCGGCGATGGGGGTCGAACCCATACGGTGTTGCCACCACGGGATTTTGAATCCCGCACGTCTGCCAATTCCATCACGCCGGCATGTAAATTAAATTTTAACATATCATATAAAAATCGTCAAGTAATGAGATTGTGAAAAAATTTATACTTAAATGTCAATAGTAAGTTTTAAAAAAATAACAAAAAAAAATATAATGTTAGG
>CAUWFN010000051.1:0-12854 GCA_963558075.1 uncultured Clostridia bacterium
TGGAAGAGCTATAGTTGAAAAATTTGCGAAGGAAGGCTTTGATGTTGCCTTTATATATAAAGAAAATGATGAAGCCGCAAAGGAGGTTTCTGAGACAACTGGAGCCCTTTCTATGAGATGCGATGTCAGGGACAAAGAGGGCCTGAAGGAGGCTGTGAAAAATGCGAAAATATATTTCGGTGTGAGAAGTTTTGATGTTCTTGTATGCAATGCAGGAATAAGCAGAAACGGAACTGTAACATGGCTCAGCGATGAAGATAACCAAGATACGATGGATGTTAATTTTGGGGGTGTTCTAAATGCGGTGAGGGCGGAGCTTCCTTCGATGATTTCTGAAAAAAAGGGCGCGATTGTAAATATTTCGTCCATGTGGGGACTAGCGGGTGCATCCTGTGAAAGCGTTTATGCTGCATCAAAGGCGGCGGTAATAGGACTTACAAAAAGCCTTGCAAGGGAGGTTGGAATTTCTGGAATACGTGTAAATGCAGTGGCTCCTGGAGTTATTATGACAGATATGTGTAAGGTCATAGATAATTGTGTAATTGAGAGCCTAAAGGAGGAGACTCCGCTTATGAGAACGGGTACTGGGGAAGATGTTGCAGAGGCTGTGTATTTTCTTGCATCGGAAAAGGCGGGATTTATAACAGGCCAAGTACTTGGTGTTGATGGGGGCTTTATTGTTTAGTTTTTTTGTGCAAAGAAGTGAGTTTTCAATATAAAAAATTTAATCGATTTTTATATTATATTGTTATGCAAAAAATACGACAAGGGAAAGAAAGACATTCTTTCCCTTGCATCAACAAAATTAATAGGTATATATGATATTGATTTTTAATAATCCTCTTCATCAGTGGACCAGCTAGATATAATATGTAACTCTCCTGAATCAAGCTCCATTGCCATATTATTTGATATTCGCATCAATAAGTCTCCATTAGAATCCATTGCCATGTTATCGGAGAGTGAATATGCAAAATCTCCGTCGTCGTAATCAAAAAAATATTTTCCCATGTAGCACCTCTTTTGTAAATCTAAAATACATCAAAAACTATTCTATGATTTTGATATCAATAATACCCATTTTGTTGACAAATGTAATGGATTGTTTCGGCAAAAAGTGATCTGGACTTTTTATTATCATCGGTGTTTGTATTTTTTCTATAAATGTAATCATCTCTAACTTCCTGCCATAGTTTATGTTTTTTTATCCACTTTACTTTGTCGGTAAGATTATAATATCCTTTGGGTTGATATTCCCAAGAATAAATATTTTGTTTTTTGTTATATCGAATATATTGTTGTCGTCCATCAAGGCATTCATGCGTAATGCAAAAATCGCAACTATGCTTGATGCGGGAGTTAGCTATATCCCTCACTTTGATGGTGAGAACGCGTGTTGAATCTTCGGTATAATCATATAATATTGATGAAAATCCGTGATTATGAGTGGCCCTATCGAGACCATTGCGAAGAATATCTCGTATTTCTTTGGCAGAATAACCTTCACTAGAATCATTTATCTCTATATTTACATCAAAGTCAAAACCAGTGTTAGAATTCTTGTCGCGAGTTATCATATTTCGTTTGCTACTCCCCACAAAATGATATTTAAAAGTAAAATAACATCCAACCTCATTCTGTAACCTAGCGATGATTTTAAGAATATTTTCTTTAATCGGCTTCCATTCTTCTTTTTGAACGTACTCAAAATTATGCATATTAATACCTCCTATTATCCCAAGCCGCCCAAAAAGATTTTATAAAATCTAAATCATTATAGTTTATACTTACCATACAAAAATGTCAATAACAAAAAATACGCCTTTGAAAACAAAAATAGTTGAGACTTTCGTTCCTAACATAATCATGTAATAAGAGCCTTTTGCATTTAAAATGATTTTTTAGGAACATCTTGATTTTCATTATACGTAAAACCTAGTGATTTCAATGCAAATTAGTGTGACTTAGTGTGATTTATTTGTACATTAATACTATACTTATACAGTGCAAATATTGAAAATATCACGGCTGTGTGTTACTATAAGCTTATTCAAAAGGCGAAAGGCGGAATAATTTTATGGATAAAATACAGGAGATTTTGGCGGGGGCTAAGGATTTCTTTGTTGATACATGGGATGTGCTCTCTACACTTGCCTCATCACCTGATGGGGGAGGGCTTGTATATACGGCAGTCGCAAGATGGATTTTTATTGCACTTGCGCTATTCATCGTTATCAAGTCAATCGTTTCGCTTCTGAAAAGTAAGAATCCTTCGGAAGTATGGGCATATTTTAATGTTAACGATAACATCAGCTACCCGATTACACACTGGGAAAATGCTATAGGCCGTGCGAAAAACTGCGACCTTATAGTTGATGACCCTATGGCATCACGTAACCAGGGAACTCTGAGTAGAAGTGATGATGGAGTCTGGAGATTCAAGGATCTCGGATCCAAAAATGGAACCTATGTAAACGGAAAACGTGTTGACTCAGGGGCATCTGTTGTAGTTGAACCTGGCGACGAAATTACGATAGGTCAGAGCAGATGCATGCTGTTTCCTATAAGCCTT
Organism: uncultured Clostridia bacterium; assembly: GCA_963558075.1. GTDB lineage: Bacteria > Bacillota > Clostridia > Peptostreptococcales > Anaerovoracaceae > CALHKP01. The sequence continues at coordinate 2,573 of CAUWFN010000051.1, forward strand.
GAGGAGCAGCGAAACAATATGCAGATGAGAGCATCTGACACTATATTGCTTTCGCCGTGGCCTTCACTTATTGCTATTACGATATTTCAGCTTATGACAGTGCTTCAGCTTAAGGTTTCTATTGGAGAGGAATTTTCTTCGAGCATAACTGTGTCATTTCTGGGACTAGCTATTTTGATGTGGGGATATGTGATATTCATGAGAAGTCTCAAGGGAAGAGGCTTTGAAATGGAAACTATTGCATTTTTCCTCTGCACTCTCAGCCTTGCAGTCACGTCTAGTAAATATCCGACTGGCGTGCTCAAACAGTTTATCGCTATAACTATAGGCGTATTTCTGTTTGTAGCTATGTGCACATATCTGAGAAATCTAGAACGAGCAAAGGCTATAAGAATGTACATGTATGCAGCAGCTGCGCTACTTCTTGTGTTTAACCTTATTTTCGGTCAGACACTCTTTGGTGCGTCAAACTGGGTTGTTATAGGAGGAATTTCATTTCAGCCTTCAGAACTTGTAAAGCTTGCGTTTATATGGGCGGGGGCTGCATCATTAGATGAGCTTTTGGAAAAGAAAAACTCTCTCATATTCATGCTGTTTTCCGGATTCTGTTTCTGCTGTTTAGCTCTAATGGGAGACTTCGGAACAGCGATTATATTCTTTGTTACATTCCTTGTGATTTCTTTCCTTAGAAGTGGAGATTTCACAAAGCTTATACTGATTGTCGGAGTTGCATTTGTCGGCGGACTAATGGTCCTGAAGTTCAAATCTTATGTTGCTCATAGATTTGCAGCATGGGGACATGTATGGGAGATGGCAGATGATGCGGGATTTCAGCAGACAAGAACTATGTCGGCCTCTGCAAGTGGCGGTCTAATAGGTGTTGGTGCAGGCGCAGGATGGCTCAAGAATATTCCTGCATCGGATACTGACCTTGTATTCGGATTTTTGACAGAGGAGTGGGGACTTATCATTGCACTGCTTGCAATTTTGTCTCTCATTACGCTTTCGATTTTTGCTGTAAGGTCTATTCTTGCAGGAAGATCAACATATTATACTATTGCATCATGCTCTGCGATGTCCATGTTCCTATTTCAGACTATGCTGAACGTATTTGGTTCTGTGGATCTTCTGCCTTTGACAGGCGTTACTCTTCCGTTTGTATCTAACGGAGGTACAAGTATGATATCAGCCTGGGGATTACTTGCTTTCCTTAAGGCTGCAGATACAAGAGCAAATGCAAGCTTTGCCGTTACTCAAAAGGATAAGGCTATACCAGCCGGAAGAAGAAGGAGGAGGGCAAAATAATGAAAAAACTAGAAAAAAGAGCGATAATATGTCTAACTCTTGCAGCGGTTCTAATGGCAGGTCTTGTTCTATATGTTGTAAGATTTGTTAAAGACGGCGGAGATTGGGCTACATTCTACGGAAACCAAAGCATATACGAAGACGGTATACTTAGCAGCGGTGCTGTATATGACAGAAACGGCGTACTTCTTGCACAAAACGGCGGAGGAACTATAACTTATTCAGATGACTCTGCGGTTAGAAAAGCAACTGTTCATGCTGTAGGCGATATGAAAGGAAATATTTCAACAGCAGCACTTAGCGTATTCAAAGATAAGCTCATAGGATATAACCTGATTACAGGAACATACAAAATGACAGGAAAAAGCAGCGATATAAAGCTGTCTATAGATGCAGACGTATCAAAGGCTGCCTACGAGGCTCTCGGCGGCAGAAATGGTTGTGTAGGCGTATACGATTACAAGTCCGGAGAAATCATCTGTATGGTGAGCACACCGACATTTGATCCATCATATGACCAGGGAGATTCTGCTGAAAGCGGAATGTATATAAACAAAGTGCTTTCATCAACTATGACTCCAGGTTCTATTTTCAAGCTAGTTACTTCTACAGCTGTAATAGAAAATGTTTCTGATATAGATTCATGGAGTTATGACTGCACTGGCGTACGATATGTAAACGGCGAGAAAATCGTATGTACTCATCCTCATGGCCATGTTGATTTCAACGAGGCGCTAGCTCAGTCATGTAACTGCGGCTACTCTGTTTTGACAGAGCAGGTCGGTGCAAACATGATGAAAGAATATGTCAAAAAATGCGGCCTTACTACGGCTTATGATGTAAACGGAGTCAAAACAGCCAAAGGTAGCTTTGAATTTCCGGAAAACGTGCCACTTAACCTAGGATGGGCGGGAATCGGTCAGTATCACGACCAGATTAACCCTATGTCGTTTATGGTATTTCTTGGAGCTGTAGCTGACGGAGGAAAGGCGGCAGAACCAAAGATGCTACACTCTGTTGTTTCTGTTCCTGCTAAGACTGATAGGATGTTTGAAACATCTACTGCAGATACTCTTGCTGCAATGATGAAAAACAACGTAGTTACAAACTACGGCGAAAGCAACTTCCCTGATCTTGATATTTATGCAAAATCAGGTACTGCAGAGGTTGCAAACAAACAGCCTACTGCATGGTTTGCTGGATTTATAAGAAATCCTGACTATCCATATGCATTCATCGTTTGTGTTGAAAATAGTGGATATGGTTCAGAAGTTGCGGCACCTGTTGCAAACACAGTGCTACAGACTGCAGTTAGCAAATAAAAATTAATTATAGTAATATTTTGAGGGATGTCTACATGGGCATCCCTTTTTTCAGCATTTATTTTGTTCAGCCTAAAAGCATCAAAACATTTCTTAAGAATTTTGTAAGAAATATGTATGCTTATTTGTAATAATTGTGATTTAATATAAATGTAAAGCTAAAGGAAAGAGGAGATATGACATGAATATATTGGTATGCGACGATGATAGAGAAATTGCAGGTGCAATCGAAATATATCTTAGAAATGAGGGCTATACTGTGCTGAAGGCTTTTGATGGTATTGAAGCGCTAAATGCTGTCAGAAACCATGAGATACACCTGATTATAATGGATGTTATGATGCCGCACATGGACGGAGTTCAGGCAACCATGAAGATAAGGGAAGAGAAAAACATACCGATAATCATGCTATCTGCAAAATCGGAAGACTACGATAAAATCACAGGCCTTAATGTTGGGGCAGATGATTATGTAACAAAGCCTTTCAACCCTCTTGAGCTTATAGCTAGGGTGAAATCCCAGCTTCGAAGATATATGAATCTAGGATGTATGGACGAGCGAAAAAACGTTTTCCGTACAGGCGGACTTGAGGTCGATGATGATAGCAAAACTGTTACGGTAGACGGCGAGTACGTTACGCTTACGCCTACTGAGTTTGGAATTCTTACATTTTTAACAAAGAATGCCGGCAGAGTATTTTCTATCGAAAGTATATACGAGGGCGTATGGAACGAGCCTGCATATAATCCGGAAAATACAGTTGCAGTTCATATCAGAAGGATCCGAGAAAAAATAGAAATTAACCCGAAGGAGCCTAGATATCTTAAGGTTGTTTGGGGAATCGGATACAAAGTGGAAAAGTATTAGAGATAAAACATCAAAGGAGTTTTCCGGATAAGCTTTGCCTTTCGGTCCTTTGATTGTGAAAAGTGGAGATAAGTTATGACAAGCAAAATTAATAATAGGAAAGCAGGAGGAATGAAGCGAGCACAGAATGTTTTTTTCACAACTCTTACGGCGCTTCTTCTTACGGCAATTTGTGAAATAGCAATTTATTTAAGTGCAGCGTATGTTGCTATCGATGAATATCTTTATTCTATTTCTTCAGAGATTCCAGAAGAGCTAATCAGATTGACATCTGACGTATGGCCACTTCTTGCTATTGTTATAGCCTTTGCTGTAATTTCCGTAATCGGACTTACGTTTACGGCAGGATATAAAGATGAAGACGGGGAGTATGTGACTATAGGAAAGGACAAAATATTTACAGATATAGTTATCGTAGTTATGATAGCTGCGGCAGTTCTTGGGGCGTTTGCATCGGCACCTTTACAGTCACTTATGATGAGCGAGAAAATCTTTCCTGTAGCAGAAAGTGTAAATGGTGCTACGCCTGAATATGTTGAGTTTGTGCGCCAGTGGTGCTTTGGACCTTCCATTGAACCAAAATGGGTTCCAGCAGTTCTTTGCATGTCGGCGACCTTCATAGGAGCGCTTATAAGTGTAATCTGCTACAGAATACTGGTAGTAAAGATTAAGGCACGAGTTTTCTTTAAACATACGATTATCGGAAAACTAGCAGCTTCTGTATATGCAGGAGCAAAGCAAAGCCCAAAAGTTCTTCCAAAGCTTATGGTCATTTTAATCGGCGGAAGTATTATTTCTGCAACATGGATAGGAACAATTCCTGTGATTGTATTTATCTGTATCGTGCTTCCTAAATATGTAAAAAAATATGAAGATGTTAGAAAGGGCGTAAGCAAGCTAAAGGAAGGTAACCTTGAGTTTAAAATTCCAGTTAGTGGAGATGGAGAGCTTGACAGATTTGCAGATGATATAAATGAAATATCAGGTTCAGTATCAAAGGCAGTCGAAAACGAGCTAAAGAGTCAGAGAATGAAAACGGATCTTATTACAAACGTATCTCACGATTTGAGAACTCCTCTAACCTCGATGGTTTCATATGTAGATCTTTTGAAAACAGAGGGACTTGACAGCGAAAATGCTCCCGAATATCTTGCTATAATAGATGAGAAAACAAAGCGTCTTCAGAAGCTTACAGAGAATCTCTTTGCTGCGGCAAAGGCATCAAGCGGAGCTATAAAGCTGAATATAGAGACTATAGATATGGGCTTTATCGCAAATCAGGCTCTAGCAGAAATGGAGGATAAGTTAAAATCGGTAAATCTCGATATAATATATAATCAGAAGACAGAAAATACAGCAGTTAGAGCAGATGGACAGCAGCTGTGGAGAGTTATAGAAAATCTTCTTGTTAATGTATCAAAATATGCTCTAGTAGGTAGCAGGGTGTATATCGATATTACAGATTCCGGCGATTTTGTAAAATTTGAAATAAAGAATATATCTAGAGAGCAGTTAAACATTGATCCAGATGAGCTTATGGAGAGATTTACAAGGGCTGATGCATCGCGTAATACAGAAGGAAGCGGCCTTGGTCTTGCAATAGCAAAAGATCTGACAGCTCTTATGAAAGGAGAATTTTCTATAGATATAGACGGAGATTTGTTTAAGGCTACAGTCAAAATGCCAAAAACCGATAGATTAGATTACATGTAAATAGCATATCATAAACAATGGCCCAGAGCTGAACTTTGCAGTCTTCTGGGTCTTTTGTGTATATTTTCTCTTATCAAAGGTCCGTTCGGGTTATTTACAATTTACGAACATTTGTATATAATTATAGAGGAAACGGAGTGATAAAGTATGAAACAATTTTATGTAGCAGATTTAAAAAATCAGACAGAAATTATAGATTTTTATATGGTAAAATCAATTGGACTTAAGACAGGAGCAAACAAGAAACAGTATCTTGATATGACTCTTGGTGATAAGACTGGTGAAATTTCAGCTAAAAAGTGGGATGTATCAGATGAAGAGGCAACAGGTCTTTCCACAATTAAAGAGGGCGAAATCATAAAAATCAAGGCGGGAACTAACATTTGGCAGGGTGTGACACAGCTTCGCGTAACGAGAATACGCAGAACTTCTGCTGCCGATAACCTAGATATAGAGGATTTCATAAAGGCAGCTCCAGAGAATTCTCAAGACATGTACGATTATATATACGGTGTTGCAGATGCTATGAAGGACAGCGACTTTAGGGCGCTATGTCTTCGCATACTAGAGGACAATCATGACAAGCTTATGTATTATCCTGCTGCATCCAAGAATCATCACGCTGAGTACGGAGGACTTCTGTATCATATCAAGCGTATGCTAATGTCGGGAATTCAGCTTTGCAAAATTTACGATAATCTTAATGCAGATTTAGTATGTACAGGTGTTATTATTCACGACATAGAAAAGATAACAGAAATCGAGTCAAATGAGTATGGTATTTCACCAGGATATTCATTCGAAGGACAGATGCTAGGACATATAGTTCAGGGAGTGAGAATGATTGATGCTCTTTGCATTGAGCTTGGCATTTGCAGAGAGAAAGCGATAATGCTTGAGCATATGATTCTTTCGCACCATTATGAGCCAGAATTTGGAAGCCCAAAGAAGCCTATGTTTCCTGAGGCCGAAATGCTACACTATCTAGATGTGATGGATGCGAGAATGTTTGATATGCATGAGGCGCTTCTGAGCGTGGAGCCGGGCGGCTTCTCCGAAAGAATCAGACCGCTAGAAAATCGTAAAATCTATAAACCACAATTTTAACGGCCAAATGCCGCAGAAAGAGTAATAATAATGCAGGAATATACAGGGAAACTGACGGATATAATATTTCGTAACAGCCAGAACGGATATACTGTCGGTGTATTTGAAACAGAAACTGAATATTTTACTGTGGTTGGCACATTCCAAAGCTGCACCAAAGGCTCCCGTTACAAAATTACAGGAGCCTTTAAACAACATCCGACTTATGGAGAGCAGTTTTCAGCTGTATCTGCAGAGGAGCTTATGCCTTCGGATGAGGAGTCGATTGAGGTATTTTTGGCATCAGGTGCTATAAGAGGAATTGGTCCAAAGACTGCAAGGCTTATTGTATCTAAATTTGGAGACAAATCTCTAGATGTAATAGAAAAGGAGCCTAACAGACTTCTTGATATTAGCGGCATAGGAGAAAAAAAGCTAGCACAGATTGTAGAATCCTTCTCAGCACAGAGGGAGTTTGCAGATGTTGCCGTAGAATTTCAGGAAATAGGAGTATCGCAGGAGAGAGCATTTAAGCTTTATAGAGCATACGGTGCAGATGCTGTTGACATTATTATGGAAAATCCATATAGACTTATGGAGGAAGTATCAGGATTTGGCTTTATAAAAGCTGATAACATAGCTATGAGTATCGGTATTTCTTCTGACTCTCCATTTAGAATCAGAAGCGCTGTAAGATATGTTTTGTCAAATGCTCTTAACGAAGGAAGTACATATATTCCTCAAGATGAGCTTTGTCAAAGTGTTGCAGAACTAATAGATGTCAGCATGGAGACTGTTTCAGAAATCATGATAGAGATGGCCTTTGATGGTATAGTAAAAATAGATACCCTAGAGGGTCAGACTGTAGTTTACCTATACGAATTTTATGAGGCAGAACAAATCGTCTGCAGAAACCTTTTGGCTCTTGAGCGTGCATCTCTCAAGACTCTTTCGGCAGATATCGATAGCATGATTAAAATGTCAGAGGCGCAGAGCTCGATAGTTTTGTCAGAGCAGCAAAAGTATGCAGTTAGAAGCTCTCTTATAAGCGGAGTTTCTGTTATTACAGGTGGCCCGGGTACAGGAAAAACAACTATAATCAACACGATAATAGACATATTCAGAAGTAGTGGTATGAGTGTTGCAATTTCAGCTCCTACTGGGCGTGCAGCAAAGCGTATAACGCAGACGAGCGGATATCCTGCATCGACTGTTCACAGAATGCTTGAGTATTCATATGATGCTGACTGCGAAAGTTCAGTATTTGGAAAAAATGCAGAAGATCCATTAGATTTTGATGTTGTAATTGTCGATGAATCTTCCATGATAGATATCATGCTCATGAAGCACCTTACAAATGCAGTTAAACCAGGCACAAGACTTATTCTTGTGGGTGACTACGACCAGCTTCCTTCTGTTGGAGCGGGAAATGTACTTAGGGATATAATAGAAAGTGAGCTTATACATACCGTCAAGCTAAAAGAAATTTTTCGTCAGGCTGGCGAAAGCATGATTGTTGTAAATGCTCACAGAATAAATAGCGGAGAATATCCTTCACTAAACGAGAAAAATACAGACTTTTTCTTTATGGGAAGACCAGATGAGACTAGTATTGCAACTCTTATTACAGATCTTGTTACAAGGCGTCTTCCTGCATATTATGAAGATACAGATCCCGTAAAAGATATTCAGATTCTTACACCTGTAAGGAAGGGAAAACTCGGGACATGGACCTTGAACCGCCAGCTTCAAGAAACACTGAATCCCCACAAGTCAGGACTTCCTGAACAAAAATTTGGGGACCGAATATTTCGTGTAGGTGATAAGGTCATGCAGATTAGAAACAACTACGAGCTAGAGTGGAAAAGAAGCGACAATTACCAGACAGGACATGGAGTTTTCAACGGGGATGTAGGATATATATCTAATATTAATCACGACGACCACAGCATAACTGTATTTTACGACGATGATAAATACGCAAAGTATGATTTTACCCAGGCTGATGAGCTTGAGCTCGCTTATGCTGTAACAGTCCATAAGAGCCAGGGAAGTGAATTTCCTGTTATCGTAATGCCTATATCGTGGTTTCCTCCGATGCTTGCGACGAGGAATCTTTTATATACTGCAGTTACAAGAGGCAAAAAGATTGTAGTTCTAGTAGGCTCAGAAAAATGTCTTGAAGCTATGGTAGACAATAACCGAATCAAAAGAAGGTATTCAGGGCTTAGGGCAAGACTCAGTGCAGTTTTGATAGAAGGCTACGAATAGAAACGATGGGTATTTAGTTATGAGAAGAGCGCGAGAGTATATAGAAAAGGGGCTTTCCCTTCTTTTTCCGCAGAATCTTTACTGTATATGTTGCGGAAATATTATTGATGATAGCAGAACTTATAGCTTATGTGATTATTGCATGGACCACATTCGATGGAACGCAGATGATCCGTACGAGAGGGGCGATATGTTGTTTATGAAATGCATGGAATATGGTCCTCTCGAAAGAAGTATAATATTTGATTTGAAATATAACCGCAAGAGGTATTTTGCAAGAAATATTGCAGAGATTATGCGAGATAGATTTGAAATTTCAGGTCTTTCGGCTGACCTTATAATTCCTGTTCCTATGAACAAATCAAAACAGAGAATGAGAGGGTTTAATCAGGCTGCACTGATAGGACGCCATATGTCAAAGATTATGGGAATTGAGTGTATCGAGGATGCACTTGTAAGAACGAGAAACACAAGACCTATGAGAGGACTTGGACCAGAAGAACGTGCAGAGAATATTGCCGGAAGTATTGATTTTAACGAGTTTTATGGTACAATAGCAAAAGGCAAAACAGTGCTTCTTATAGATGATTTCTATACAACAGGAAGCACTGCCCAGGAGTGTCGAAGGGCACTATCAAAATCGGAACCTAAAAATATAATATTTTTAGCATTTGCTGCAAGATAACTGTTTTCAGGACAACTGTTTGTAGACAGTATTGCAGCTATCTGTGTCTGTGGTTGAAAATCCAAGCCAGTTACGGGCAAAGGGATCCACGTAAGCTGGACCGCAAGGCGGCAGTGATCATGGCGTAGCTTAGAAGTAAGTCCTCGGAAAAATTCCGGTAAAGGCAAGTGTGGGGGCAAAGACCAGGTCAGGCAGATAGCTGCAATGCTGTCTATTTTTTATGTGAAAATTTTTTTATAAAATTTTCACATAAAGTGAGTGACTTTTCAGAAAAATATGATATAATAGCATTATAAAATCAAATACTAAACACAAAGTTTAGAAAAAGGAGGTCATCTCATGAGAATTACAATCACTGGAAAGAATTTCAAAACCTACAAGCACTTAGAAGACACTATCGAAAAGAAGTTTGAAAGACTGGGTAAGTATTTTTCAGATGACATTGATGTCAAGGTAGTTTTATCACAGGAGCGTGGCAAGGATAAGATTGAGGTAAATATCAACGCCAAGGGAGCTGTTTTTAGAACAGAAGTAGTAAGCGCAGATATTTATGAGGGCATTGATAAATCCGTTGACAAGCTTGCTAGCCAGATGGCTAAGTTCAAGGGTAAACTGCAGAAGAGATATAATGACAACAAGTCAGTAAGATTCGAGGCTCTTCCAGATTTAGAAGAAGACGAACCAATGGATGTTGTTAAGACTAAGCAGTTTGATCTAAGACCTATGGACGTCGAAGAAGCAATTTTAGAAATGGAAATGATGCAGCACGATTTCTTTATTTATCTGAACATGGATACAGGCAATATTAACGTTGTTTACAAGAGAAATGATGCTGGTTATGGTGTTATAGAACCTAGATATTAATATAGGCCTTTCAGTTTATTTTAAATTAATGGTTATCGTTGTCAAAGCAGGTGCAAAATGCACCAGCTTTGTTTTTTTAAGATTTTTTTTTGCTGTCAAAGCATTTATAAAATAAGCTTTCCGACACATAATAAACACAAATTAATTGCCGCACAGTATTGAATTTAA
>CAUWFN010000052.1:0-12760 GCA_963558075.1 uncultured Clostridia bacterium
TGGCAGACGCGCACGGTTCAGGTCCGTGTGGGAAACCATGGGGGTTCGAATCCCTTTGACCGCACCATTTAGAGAGCTTGATATTTAATCAAGCTCTTTTTTTTAACCTGTTTTGCACACTAACAAAAAAGAACACTTGTTTATTAATGTGATGGGTGGTATAATTAAATCAACAAAAAGCATTGTGCTGATTTTAGTATTTTGCATGCTCGGATGATGTAATTTCGGAGGTGGATGAGCTTGAGAATATTTCATTTATCAGATCTTCATATAGGACTTAAATTGTTTAATTATGATTTGAGGGAGGATCAGATTCATATTTTTGATCAGATTGTAAAGGCTGCAGAGGAGAAAAAGCCAGATGCGATAATTATTGCAGGGGATATATATGACAAGGCGGTGCCTTCTGCAGAGGCTGTTGATGTTTTTGACTATTTTCTTTCGGAGATAGCAAAGGCTTTGCCTAATACTCATATCATGATGATAAGCGGCAATCACGATAGTGCATCGAGAATCAACGTTTTTCGAAAGGTTCTCAGAAGACGAAATATACATATGATAGGAATTCCGCCTAGGATGGAAGACGAATATATAGAAAAGGTAGTTTTACAGGACGAATATGGTGATGTTAACTTTTACCTTCTTCCTTTCGTTAAGCCTTCGATGGTTAGAAATATAACAGGAAGTGACGAAAATGGAAATAGTCTTTCATATAACGAGGCAATCCACAGGCTCATAGAAAGAGAGAATATAGATGTAGAGATAAGAAATGTGCTTGTGAGTCATCAGTTTTACCTTCCGCAAGGCATGAAGGCAGAAGAAGTCGAAAGAAGCGATTATGAGGTGAGAACCGTTGGAAATATTGACTCTATTTGCGGTGATGTGCTGGAGGTTTTCGATTATGCTGCTCTTGGACATATTCATAAGCCAATGAAAGTAGGAAGTGATTTTTATAGGTACTGTGGAACGCCTATGCAATATTCTATAAGCGAATCTGGCCAGACTAAGGGTATTATTATGGTTGATTTCGGTCCAAAGGGAGAAATTTCTACAGAGGTTATTGAGCTTAAGCCCCTGCGATACGTTAGATCTGTAAGAGGCGAGCTTGAGGAGGTCTTGATGCACCCTTCTGATGATTTTGTATCGGTAGTCCTCACAGACAAAAAAGATTTAGATGTAATAGATATGAAGGACAGACTGAGACAGGCTTTTCCGTATCTTCTAGAAATACAGAGAACGGGTATGCGCAGTGTATCTTATAGCAAAGATTTCACAGAGGAAAAAGAACTTGATATGTACGAACTTTGTTCATCGTTTTTAGACGATTTAGATGACGAGGAGAAGAAACTTCTTAAGGATGTCATAAATACAGTGGAAGGGGTGAGAGCATGAAGCCTTTAGTACTTACAATGCAGTCTTTTGGTTCATATGGCAAGAAGACTGTAATAGATTTTCGCAAGCCGAACCAGAATCTGTTTCTGATTACAGGTGATACTGGTAGCGGCAAAAGCACTATTTTCGATGCGATTGTGTTTGCTTTGTATGGAGAGGCAAGCTCAGGGACTTCCAAAAAGGACGGAGCAGAGCTACAGAGTCAGTATGCTGATTTGGACTGCGAGCCTTACGTGGAACTCATTTTTTCGGAGAAACGAGCAGGGGAAGATGAGGTTTATACGGTGCGCAGAACGCCAAGGCATGTGAGGGCGCTGAAACGAGGAACTGGTGTGAAAGAGGAGAAGGAATCTGTGTCTCTTCTTCTGCCGGATGGTATGGAATTTTCCGCAAATAAGAAGGATACGGATAGGAAGCTTGAGGAAATTTCGGGACTTAGCAAAGAGCAGTTTATGCAGGTTGCAATGATTGCTCAGGGTGAGTTCATGAATGTAATACAGTCAACATCTGATGAAAAGAAAAAGATATTCCGCAAATTGTTTAAGACGGAAAAGTTTCAGAAAATCGTAGATGAGCTCAAGGAGCGAAAAGACTCTATGGGAAGTGCTATGGATCAGATAAGAGCAGAGCTGAGAGCAGAAATTGGTCATATAGTATGCCCTGAATTAGGAAAATCTGAATACGCTGAATCAAGCATGTCTGAAGGTTTTGCTTTAAACAAATCTGAGAATCCCGATGAGAGCATTTTTGAATCAAAAAATATGCCTAAGATTGATGGCGGCGATTACTGTGGTTCGGAGGATATGTTCTATTTATATAATGAGATAGAGACTCTGAAAAATAGGGTTATATCTGCATCAAATGTAAGCTTTGCTGATGTAGATTTGCTCATTCCAAAGCTTGAGGCTGCATGTGATGATTTAGAGAAAAGGACTAATGCAGCAGGACTTAGACTTGAAGAAGCTAGGGGAAAACGCGATGATGCAAAAGCAGAACTTGCCCGTGCAAATACGCTTAAGAGAAGTTTTGATGAGCTTGAGGAATCTGAAAAAGTTCTGAAGGATTGCGAGGAAAAGTCAGAGGAAATCAGAGAGGGCAAGAAGCTTGCAGAAAAGATAACTGCTTCATATGAAATAAGAAATGCCTACAAGGTATATGAGTTTGCACTAGAAGAGGTGAAAAGCCGAAAATCGGATTTGGAATCACAGAAAGAGAAGCTACCTGGGCTTGTTGAACTAGAAAAAAATATGTCTATAAAAGCGAAGGAAGCGTTATCTGAATACGAGACTTACGGAAATGAATATGTTTCGGTATGCGAGCGTGTAGAGAGAGCAGAGGCTTTGTTTGGGAAGATAGAAAAAGAAGAAAAGAATCTTGATCTAGTTGAAAAGTTAGCTGAATCTGCGAAACAGCAGGCAAGTGAGTATGCAAAAGCTCTCGCTGATTTAGCGGAAAAGGAGAGTAGCTGGACTAGGGATATAGATGAAAGAAAAGATGCAAAAGAAAATCTATTGATGTGGAAAAACAGGCATGAAAGATTTGCAGAAACTGAAGAAAAGCTAAATGATCTTGTAGAAATTCAGAAGGCTACTGAGATAGACGAGAAGAAGCTTGAAAAAGTTAAGAAAGAATATAAATCTGCCAGAGAAATGTACGGGGAAAAACAGAATGAATATATTAAGAAAAATAACATGTTTCTCGATGCTCAGGCAGGTTTCATAGCAAGGGAAAAGCTTATGGATGGGCAGCCTTGTCCTGTATGCGGATCTGTTCAACACCCAGCACCAGCAGGTCTTTCGGATGAGCATAGAGAGCTTACAAGAGATATTATAGATAAACTATCAGAAGATGCTCGTAGGCTGAATCAGTTACAGCAAGAAAAGGCAGAAATGGCAAGGGAGCTTACCCAGGCTGTAAATGCCGGTTGCAGCAGGATTGAAGATGGACTTGCAAAGCTTCAGAGAGAAATGATTGCTATGTATGGCGTAGAACCTGTCGAAGATTTTGATATAGATATGGCTTACGAAATCTGCTATAGAGAAAAATCAAAATCGAAAGAAGAGGGAAAGGCTCTGAAGCAGGCAGTTTCTGAGCTTGAGTTAGCACAGAATAATCTTGAAAAGTCAAAATCAAAACGAGAAAGACTAGAAGAGGAACTAAAAAAAGCAGAAAGTACATCGATTGATGCTAATTCAAAGAAGTCTTTATGCAAAGAAAGAATTGAAATCTTGAAAAAGGATTTGATTTATTCTTCGAGGGAAGAGGCAAAGGCTTCTCTAAGAGCAGCTGAAGACAAGAAGAAGTCTAGAGAAGCTATATATAGGAAAGCTGATAAAGACCTTGTGGATGTGAGAGCGAAAAAGGAAAAGTGTCAGGCGCTTATAGACAAAGCTTCTGTCGAAATTCCTATAAGCGAAGAAAAAGCTGAAGACTCTCTAAAGGGTTATAGAGAGGTCTTGGAACGTAAAGGAATTTCTGAGAAAGAGTGGAAAGGTATTGTTACAGAATATGATGTATCTTATGCTGATAAGATTAACAAAATAGCATCAGATTTTGAGAAGAGAAAAGCAGCAGCCCAAGGTGCATTGGAGACTGCAAAAAAGAGCATAGGAAATAGCAAAAAGCCAGATATTCCACATGTGCAGGCTTTAGAGAAGCAGACTGAAGAATATATGCAGATAGCAGAGCGTGTTTACGATGAAATAAAGCGGATATACGAAGCTGATAAAGGTGTTTATATGAACCTAATTCCAAAGATGGAGAATCACAGAAAGGCTGCAGCGGAGTTTACAAGAATCGAATCCATGCACAGTAGACTTTCTGGAAAGGTTACTGGTGCGAGGATGGATATTGAAACCTTTGTTCAGAGATATTATCTTGAGAGAATTCTTTATGTTGCAAATAGAAGATTCAGTGTGATGACATCAGGGCAGTTTGAGCTTAGGATGACAGATATCGAAAGAGCAGGAGAGGGAAGAAACAGAGGGCTAGACCTAATGGTGTACTCTTTTGTAACTGCCTCTGAGCGCGAAATCAAAACGCTCTCAGGCGGAGAAAAGTTCATGGCGGCACTTGCGCTTGCTCTTGGAATGTCAGACCAGATTCAGGAAAGCACAGCATCTATAAATTTGGATATTATGTTTATAGATGAAGGATTTGGTTCTCTGAGTGATGGATCAAGAAGTCAGGCTGTAAGAGTGCTTCAGGATATGGCAGAAGGCGATAGACTGATTGGAATTATATCTCATGTCAGCGAACTTAAGCAGGAAATAGAAAACCAGCTGACAGTCAGAAAAGATGATGATGGAAGTCATGTCAGCTGGTCTATAAGCTAGGTTTTACGAGAAAAGCTATAGCTTTATAAGCTAGTGTAGCTTGGAAATTAATCTCAGATTGCTCTTGATTGGAGTAATATATTGCCGAGAAATTAAAGCTTCTCTAGGACTGATGCGGCAGCTGCCATTGCAGAGGAGTATGCAAACTGAATGTTGTATCCTCCTGTCATAGCATCTACATCTAAAACTTCGCCCAAGGCGTAGATTCTATCGCATGATTTGAGTTCAAAGCTTTTGGTACTTACGGAGGAAAGTGAAATTCCTCCGCGAGTTGCCATGGCTTTGTTAAATCCGCCTGGATATTCGATATCAAAGCTATCGGAGAGAAGCATAGATGCTATTTCGGAAGCCTTTCCTGATGCACGTTTATCGATACAGTCAGAGAATTTTTTTGGAATAGTAAACTCTTTTGATAATACGGTGGATGGCTTGCTTTTTGTTTCTGCAAGAAGCTTAGATATTTTCTTTTTGTATGACATATCAAATTCAT
This sequence comes from uncultured Clostridia bacterium, assembly GCA_963558075.1. Lineage (GTDB taxonomy): Bacteria > Bacillota > Clostridia > Peptostreptococcales > Anaerovoracaceae > CALHKP01. The sequence goes on from CAUWFN010000052.1 coordinate 5,218, forward strand.
TTCCAAGATAGTTAATTATAAGCTTGTCATTTGGATTTGCTTCACGGCTTAGGTGAAGGGCAAGTGGGCCAGAAAAACATCTATCTGTAAGAAGAAGATCACCGGTTATAGAGGCGATTTTCTTTTCATCTCTGTAAATGCTACCTTCGGCACCTGGAAAGGAAATTCCAGATAGCTCGCTGTAAGGGTAGTTTTTTACATATATAGGTGCAAGGGACGGATGAAGAGGTTCTACCTTTACACCAGGAAGCGTTTTGATAATGCTAAACATTGAACCATCTGATCCTGTAGTCGGATATGAGCATCCGCCAGATGCAATTACAAGATACTTGCAGCAAAGTTTATCATTGCCTGCTACAACAATATGATATTCATCGCCTGGAGAAATTGCTGTAACTTTACAGTTGTTCTTTAGCTCGAATCCGTTTTTTCTACTTTCTTCTAGAAGTAAATCTAGGACATCCTTTGCTTTCATGGAATTTGGGAAGACTTTTCCGTCATCTCGTGTTAGGAGCTTCAGTCCGCGGCTTTGAAAAAATTCCATTAGAGAAATATTACTGTATTTGTAGAGGCAACCTCTGATTTTTTTCCCATTTTCGAAGTAGCAGTCTGTAAAATCCTTGATGGAGCCGCTATGGGTCAGATTGCAGCTTCCTCCTCCACTCATTAGAAGCTTAAGGCCGGGCGTCTTTGCCTGGTTAAGGATAAGGCCGTTAACTTTTTTTCCAAGTCCGCTAGCAAAGAAAAGTCCGCTGACGCCGGAGCCTATGATTATAATATCGTAGATATTTTTTTTATTCATAAAATTCCTTTCAGTTATTTTTGTATCTGTGATAGATAAGACACTGTAAATTTGCTGTTTTTGTCTATTAGTTCAAACAGCTCGGTGTACTCATTTTTTACAAGATCATTTGCTTTGATGCCGAAGATTGACTCAAAAAGTGATGTTTCTTCTGTATAAGCTATGTCGTAGATGTTGCACTGCTTAAGGTCGCACTCTTCCTGCATTACGCGAGATGCAGTTTCAAACGATGAAACACTGTCAATAAGTCCAAGGTCTCTTGCCTGTGTTGCTGTGTAGACTCTTCCGTCTGCAATTTTTCTTACCTGCTCTTCGCTCATATTGCGGCCTTTTGAAACTACACCGACAAAACGTGAGAATGCATCATCTACAAGGCTCTGATAAATTTCCTTTTGTTCTTCTGTTAGAGGTTTTACTGGTGAGCCCATCGCTTTGTTTGCTCCGGATGTGATGTCAACGGCTTTGATTCCAAGCTCATCCATGAGTCCTGAGAAGTCATATATTGTTCCGACGATTACGCCAATAGAGCCTGTCCAGCAGTTTGGATTTGCATATATCTTATCTGCAGCCATAGAAATATAGTAGCCTCCGGATGCAGCGATATTTCCCATGTACACATAAACTGGTCGTGATGTCTCTTCTTTATATTTTAAAAGCGCATGGTATACCTCATCAGTTGCATAGACACTTCCGCCAGGGGTGTCTACTGTGATTATCATGCCATAGTTATTGGTGTCAGCCTTCATCTGCTCAATTCTGTCGAGAATCCACTGATGGTTATAGCCGTCACCACTGTTACCTTCTGTGATTGTTCCCTCTAGATGGAGGTTTCCGATATACTCGTCTCCAAAATCAAATTCACTCATGTATCCTGGGTCTGATGGAGTAAGTGTGCTGCATGAACCTATGAAGATTCCGCCGCCGAGAATTATGAGAGCTGCTATAATTATGCCCTTTGCTTTCTTTGATAGCTTTTTTCTTGGGCGAGAAATGCTAGAGGAAGAAGCTGAATTCTCTTGATTCTCTTGATTTTCTGAGTTTAGATTTGTATATTCGTAATGTTTTCTCTTACCTTCATATCCCTGTTTTTCCATAATTTTTTCCTTTCTTTATCCTTAAGTCACATAAGTAGTGACAAGTCGTAGATAGAAGCAACTTGCTATGACTAGACTTAGGCCAAGCCTCACAATGCTACTACAAGAAGCGCATTACCATAAGCGACGTCCTAATAGGAAGTGCTATATAGACTTATTTCGAGTCAAAGTTTATTAATTATATTTTAACTTGAGCTACGCTGTATTTCTAGAAAATCTTTTGAAAATGTATTGACTTTTTTAGCAGATAGTTCTACAATAAAAACATCGGTTAGCACTCAATAGAAGTGAGTGCTAACAGTTGAGTGAAAACCATCATTATATAAATGCGATTTGGGGTATGTCGCGAGTATAGTTTTGTAAAAGCAACTTGCGGAATGCTCCGGGGACAGCGGGATATAAGTTCCCGGATGCACCGCATTATAAATCTACTAATTAATCAGGAGGAATGTGAAATGTCAATTAAACCATTAGGAAACAGAGTAGTAATCAAAAAATTAGAAGCAGAGGAAAAGACTCAGGGCGGAATTATTCTTACAAGCTCAGCTAAAGAAGCACCACAGGTTGCAGAAGTAGTAGCAGTAGGTAAAGGAACAAAAGAAGAACCTATGGAACTTACAGTTGGCGATAAAGTTATTTTCTCAAAATACGGCGGAACAGACGTTAAGTTCGAAGGTGAAGAATATACAATTATGAGCCAGTCAGACATTTTAGCAGTCGTTGAATAATAGAGGGGGAATTGGAAATGGCAAAAGAACTATATTATGGAGAAAATGCTAGAAAGAGACTTCAGGATGGAGTTAATAAGCTTGCAGATACAGTAAAAATCACACTTGGACCTAAGGGTAGAAATGTTCTTATCAACAAGCCTTTCGGAGCACCTCTTATTACTAATGATGGTGTAACAATTGCAGGTGAAATCGAGCTAGAAGACAGCATGGAAAACATGGGAGCACAGCTTGTAAAAGAAGTAGCAACAAAGACTAACGACATCGTTGGCGATGGTACTACAACAGCAACACTTCTTGCACAGATCATAATTCAGGAAGGTTTCAAAAACGTTGCAGCTGGCGCAAACCCAATGATTCTAAAGAGAGGAATCCAGGGAGCTGTAGATGTAGTTGTAGACGAAATCAAAAAGAATGCAAAGAAAATTGACACAAAAGAAAGCATCGCACAGGTTGCAGCAGTATCAGCTGCTGATGACACAATCGGCGAACTGATTTCAGAGGCTATGGGCGAAGTTGGTAAAAACGGTGTAATCACTGTAGAAGAATCAAGTTCACTTGGAACAAGCCTTGAAGTAGTAGAAGGTATGCAGTTTGACAGAGGATACCTATCACCTTACATGGTAAACAACACAGATAAGATGGAAGCTGTACTCGAAAATCCACTTATCCTGCTAACAGATAAGAAAATCTCAAACATCCAGGAACTTCTTCCAATTCTAGAACAGGTAGTAAAAGCCGGCAGAAAACTTCTGATTATTGCAGAAGACATGGAAGGCGAAGCACTTTCAACTCTTGTTATCAACAAGATTAAAGGTGTAATTGATGCAGTTGCAATCAAAGCTCCTGCTTTCGGCGATAGAAGAAAGGCTATGATGGAAGATATCGCAGTTCTAACAGGTGGTACAGTAATTAGCGAAGAACTTGGATATGAACTAAAGGAAACTACACTAGATATGCTAGGTTCAGCTGCTACAGTTAAGGTTAGCAAAGAAAACACTGTTATCGTTAACGGAGCAGGTGCAAAAGAAGAAATCGAAGAAAGAATTGCTTCAATCAAGCACACACTTGATGGAACAACATCAGAATTTGATAGAGAAAAGCTTCAGGAAAGACTTGCAAAACTTGCAGGCGGCGTAGCAGTTATTAAAGTAGGTGCTGCAACAGAAACTGAACTAAAGGAAAAGAAACTGAGAATCGAAGATGCTCTTAACGCAACAAAGGCTGCAGTAGAAGAAGGTATCGTACCTGGCGGCGGAGTTGCTCTATGCAATGCAATTCCTGCAGCTTCAGAATATGCTGAATCACTAGATGGTGATGCAAAGACAGGTGCAAGAATCATCGTAAGAGCTCTAGAAGAACCAGTTAGACAGATTGCACAGAACGCAGGCTTCGAAGGAAGCGTAGTTGTTTCAGAAGTTAAAAACAGCGAAAACGGAATCGGATTCAACGCAGCAACAGAAGAATATGTTGACATGATTAAAGCTGGAATTGTTGACCCTGCTAAGGTTACTAGATCTGCAATCCAGAATGCTGCATCAGCATCAGCAATGCTTCTAACAACAGAAAGCTGTGTAGACGACATCAAAGAAGATACTCCTGCAATGCCAGGCGCAGGTGCTGGCATGGGCATGGGCGGCATGATGTAATAAATAGCGTCGAAAATATATAAAGCATAACCAGATTAATTACACAATCAGACCAATCAGCAGATTTGAGACTGTTATGCGGGTATACCCGTATGCAGTCTCTTTTTGCATATACGGATAAAATACGGTAAATCGGGATATTAGTGTTTTGATCTGACATAGAGGCAGAAGAGTTATCAAAATCCGTGTTTTGAGATTTCGATAAACGAAAGAGGAATTCGTTGCTATCAATGAATTTGATGTGTAAAATTTGTTTGCGCTAAATAAATTTCTGGCTGATAAGGGGAAAATATGAAAATAATACGAATGAAAATCCGAAAAAAGCCTGATAATGTTATCTTTATTTATGGGCCGAATCTTTGATAAAAAATTTGATTTTTGACCAAGTTACAGAAAAAATCTGACTGTTTTTAAAAAAATATGGCGAAAAGAAGAAAAAAATATTGCAATATGGGAATTTTTAATGTAAAATATTTGTCAACAAGTATGACAGCGAGATTTCCTGTCTATTTTAATATCCGATTATAGTTAAGGGGATATGGATATATTGTTCATTACATTACGAACAATAAGCTACAGGAACTCTTTGATGTTTTGATTGTTTTTACAATATTAATTATGTTTAAAAAGATGATATTGTGATAGAATAAAAATAAGTTTAATTGATTTGTAGAAGTTGTTTCTTCGGAAGCAGCGCTTTGTTTTATAAAGAGGAAGGAGAGAGTAATCATGGCTCAGTTTATTAAAGAACCATCAAGAACTTTTAATGAGTATTTGCTAGTTCCAGGCTACTCAACTAAGGAATGCAGAGTTGAGAACGTAAGTCTGAAGACACCGATTGTAAAGTTTAAGAAGGGTGAAGAACCGGAAATCACAGCAAACATTCCGCTTGTTTCAGCAGTAATGCAGGCTGTATCAGATGACAAGATGGCAGTTGCACTTGCTAAGGAAGGTGGAATTTCATTTATCTTTGGTTCACAGCCAGTAGAAAGCCAGGCTGAAATGGTAAGAAAAGTTAAGGCTTACAAGGCTGGTTTTGTTAAGAGCGATAGCAATCTGAAGCCTGATCAGACTCTTGCAGATGTACTTGCACTTAAGGCTTCAAGAGGACATTCAACAATTGCAATCACAGAAGACGGAACTGCAGAAGGCAAAATTGTAGGTCTTGTTACAAGCAGAGACTACCGTGTAAGCAGAATGACTCCTGACACAAAGATCAGCGAATTCATGACACCATTTGACAAGCTGATTTATGCTAAGGATGGTTGCACTCTAAGCGAAGCAAACGACATGCTTTGGGAGCACAAGCTGAATGCTCTTCCAATCATCGATGATAATCAGAGACTGACTCACTTCGTATTCAGAAAAGACTACGATAACCATAAATCAAACCCTAATGAACTGTTAGATGCACATAAGAGATATGTTGTTGGTGCAGGTATCAACACTCGTGACTTCGAAGAAAGAGTTCCTGCTCTTGTAGAAGCTGGTGCTGACGTACTTTGTATTGACTCATCAGAAGGATATTCAGAATGGCAGCTTGATACAATCAAATGGATTAGAGATAAATACGGTGATACTGTTAAGGTTGGTGCCGGAAACGTTGTAGATGCTGACGGATTCAGATTCCTTGCTGATGCAGGTGCTGACTTTGTTAAGATTGGTATCGGCGGAGGCTCAATTTGTATCACAAGAGAACAGAAGGGTATCGGTCGTGGACAGGCTTCTGCAGTTATCGAAGTTGCTCAGGCAAGAGATGAATATTTCAAAGAGACTGGAATCTATGTTCCAATCTGTTCAGACGGCGGTATCGTATATGACTACCACATGACTCTTGCACTTGCAATGGGTGCAGACTTCATCATGCTGGGTAGATACTTTGCTCGTTTTGATGAATCTCCAACAAACAAACTGAACATCAACGGAAACTACGTTAAGGAATACTGGGGTGAAGGTTCAAACCGTGCGCGTAACTGGCAGAGATACGACCTTGGTGGAGACCCAAGAATGAAGTTCGAAGAAGGCGTAGACTCATATGTTCCATATGCAGGCTCACTTCATGACAATGTAAACCTGTCACTGAGCAAGGTTAAGTCAACTATGTGTAACTGCGGAGCAATCAGCATTCCTGAGCTTCAGGAAAAAGCAAAGATTACTCTTGTTTCTGCTACTTCAATCGTAGAAGGCGGAGCGCATGACGTAATCCTTAGAGATTCAAGCCAGAACGCAATCAGATAATTATAAGGGGGTAAAATATGGATAACAATAAACGTCCAGAAACAATGGAAAGAATTAATACACCTGAGCTTGCAAAAGCTTTTATCGATGAACAGGTAGAAGCAGTTAGAGCGCAGGTTGGTGATAAAAAAGTTCTTCTTGCACTATCAGGCGGAGTAGACTCATCAGTAGTTGCAGCTCTTCTAATCAAAGCAATTGGAACACAGCTTGTATGCGTACATGTAAACCACGGTCTTCTAAGAAAGGGAGAACCTGAACAGGTTGTAGAAGTATTTAGAAACCAGATGAACGCAAATCTTATCTATGTAGATGCTGTTGATAGATTTCTTGATAAGCTAGCAGGTGTTGATGAACCTGAACAGAAGAGAAAGATTATTGGAGCTGAATTCATTAGAGTATTCGAAGAAGAAGCTCGCAAGCAGTCAGGAATCGAATTCCTTGCACAGGGAACTATCTACCCTGATATCCTTGAAAGTGATGGAGTTAAGGCTCACCATAACGTAGGTGGTCTTCCAGAAGATCTTCAGTTTGAGCTTGTAGAACCTGTTAAACTTCTATACAAGGATGAAGTTCGTGTTGTAGGTAAGGCTCTTGGTCTTCCTGATGATATGGTTTATCGTCAGCCATTCCCAGGACCTGGTCTTGGCGTACGTTGCCTAGGTGCAATTACTAGAGATAGACTAGAAGCAGTTAGAGAGTCAGATGCAATTCTGAGAGAAGAATTTGCTAAGAATGGACTTGACTCAAAGGTATGGCAGTACTTTACAGCAGTTCCTGATTTCAAATCAGTAGGGGTTAAGGATGGAGCAAGAACTTATGCTTACCCTGTAATCATCAGAGCTGTAAACACAGTAGATGCTATGACTGCAACAGTAGAAAACATTCCATTTGAACTTCTTGAGCATATTACAGACAGAATTACTCATGAAGTAGAAGGTGTTAATAGAGTACTTTATGATATGACACCAAAGCCTGTTGGAACAATTGAGTTTGAATAATATATTAGAGCCAAGAAATGCCTATTTTACGGGC
>CAUWFN010000053.1:0-12533 GCA_963558075.1 uncultured Clostridia bacterium
AGCTATAGGGCAGTGGAAACACTGTCCTTTTTTATATTATAAATATAAAATAAAACAAATGTTTGAATATAATATTGACACACATGTGTTCGTATGTTAATATAAAGTAAAGAACAGATGTTTTAGAAGTGCGCATCATCTAAAACGGATATGTTATTAATAACTCAGTATAACCAAGATATAGGTATATAGTTTGTTTTGTAGATATTAAGTGAAAGAAGGGGTAGCTATGTTCAAAAAATATAGAATTACATCGAAATTTAGATTTACAGTTTTTACAGCGATATTAGTTATAGCTCTTGCTACTGCAGTTTCTGGCATAGCAGGTTTCAATACAGCTGCCGGCGGTGAAGCTATTACATACAAAACAGTTACAGTTAATTCAGGAGATACATTATGGAGCATTGCAAGTACATACTGTAGCGATGATCAGGATGTAAGAGAATATATTTATAATATTGAGAAGCTAAACGATGTTCAGAATGTAGATATTCAGCCGGGACAGAAAATAATTGTGCCTGTAAAAGGTCAGATGTAAATTCGCTAGATGATATTGGAATCTATGTTAAGACAGCGAAATAGGCAGATTGCTATACATAGTTAATGTAGGAAATATATTACCATATATTTTTCAAATACGTTTTTTGGCACCCATAAGGGTGCCTTTTTATTTAAAAAAATAGTAGAAGTATAAATTCATATGGTTTACAAGTTTTTTTAAGGTATAATGTGTCAGTGAAAATATAAAACTCGCTTAAAAACGAAAATAGAGGGTCGTTTTCTGTAATGATTGAAATCACTGGGATATAGAGTTTTCCTGGTACATAGAGGGGTGGAGAGCGGTCACAACTATTCCTAAAAACATAATTTTGGGAATAGTTGATAGAACAAATAAGATATACCGTGAAAATCGTCTGTTTGATGCCATTCTAATAAGATTCAAATATTCTGAAAACAGATACACAACTTATTCCCCTTTTATTTTTTATGTGAGTTTTAGAATTCCTTACTAATTACTAACTTTTAGAAAAAAGATTTGATGATTTTTTGTCATAAAATAATTTAGAAGATTTTATTAAAAAAGAAGCTTCGCATCATAATGTGAAGCTTCTTTTGTGCATATAAGTTTATTTGAAGTATTCAACAGCTGATTTGAACATCTGCATATCGAATGTTCCTGGTACGTTCTTGTATAGTCCTTCCCCTATTCTTTCGGAGTGGCCCATCTTTCCAAGTACACGACCGTCACATGAAGTGATACCTTCTATTGCGCAGTATGATCCGTTTGGATTGTACTGGATATCGCCTGTAACGTTACCGTCTAGGTCAACGTACTGAGTTATAATCTGACCATTGTCAGCAAGTTCTTTGATCAGTTCTTCTGATGCGATAAATCTACCTTCACCATGTGAAATTGGAACTGTGTAGATTTCGCCTGGTTTTGTGTTAGCAAGCCATGGTGACTTGTTTGAAGCGATTCTTGTTCTTACAAGCTTTGACTGGTGTCTTGCGATTTCATTGAATGTAAGTGTTGGGCAGTTTTCATCTGTATCGATGATTTTACCGTAAGGTACAAGACCTAGCTTAATAAGAGCCTGGAATCCGTTACAGATACCTGCCATTAGACCTTCTCTGTTTTCTAGAAGATCAGTTACAGCATCTTTGATTTCCTGGTTTCTGAAGAATGCTGTGATGAATTTACCTGATCCGTCTGGTTCGTCTCCACCTGAGAATCCGCCAGGGATGAATATAATCTGTGATTCTTTAACTTTCTTTGCAAATTCTTCAACTGAAGCTGCAATTGATTCTGCGCTCAGGTTGTTGATAACAAAGATTTCTGGATCAGCACCAGCTTTTCTGAATGCTTTAGCTGAATCGTATTCACAGTTTGTTCCTGGGAATACAGGAATTAGAACCTTTGGTACATCTACAGTGTATGATGCGTGCATTCTTTCTTTTGCTTCATATTCAAATGGAGTTGTATCGATTTCTGATGTTTCGATGTTGCATGTGAAGATTGATTCAAGCTTATCTTCGTAGATGCCATAAAGCTTTTCAAATGAAAGATCCATATCACCCTTCTTGATTGACTTAGCATCTGTTGTTTTACCTAAAAGAATGATGTTGTCGCCTTCTAGGAGCATATTGTCTGCAAGTTCAAGCACGAAAGCACCATAGTTATATCCGAAGATTGTTTCATCTGAAACTGATTCTTCATATTCGAAACCGATTTCGTTACCCATAGTCATCTTAAGAACTGCTTCTGCAACTCCGCCGTAGCCTGGAGTGTAAGCACTGATTGCAGCGCCTGATCTAGTTAATTCGTTTACGTCAGCAAACAGATCCTTTAGTGATTCTCCTGTTGGAAGTCCGTTTTCGTCAAGTTCTGGAGTAATAAGAACAACATTGTGTCCTGCAGCCTTGAACTCTGGTGAGATGATATTAGCAACGTCATCAGTTGTGATTGCAAATGAAACAAGTGTTGGAGGAACGTCAATGTCCTCGAATGTTCCACTCATTGAGTCTTTACCGCCGATTGCAGCGATTCCAAGATCTTTCTGAGCCTTGAATGCGCCAAGTACAGCAGCAAAAGGTTTACCCCAGCGAGTAGGTTCTTTCATAAGCTTTTCGAAGTATTCCTGGAATGATAGATATACCTCGTCAAATGAAGCACCTGTAGCAACAAGCTTAGCAGCTGATTCAACTACTGCAAGATATGCTCCGTGGTATGGGCTCTTTTCTGAAATGAATGGGTTGAAGCCCCATGACATTACAGAACATGTTGATGAATGTTTCTTTTCTGATGAAACAAGGTTTACCATTGCCTGGATTGGAGTTCTCTGTTTAATTCCTCCAAATGGCATTAGAACAGTACCTGCACCGATTGTTGAGTCAAATCTTTCTGAAAGGCCTCTCTTTGAACATACATTAAGGTCTCCAGCAAGATCAAGATACATGTTGTCAAATGTTTCTTTGATTTCTTTTCCAAAGTCGCTATGCATTGGAACTTCAACGTCAATGTGCTTTTCTGCACCGTTAGTGTCAAGGAATGCTCTTGAAATATTTACGATTGCTTTGTCGTTCCAGAAAATCTTTAGATATGGATTTTCCTTAACTTCAGCAACAATTGATGTTTCTAGGTTTTCTGCTCTTGCAAGCTCGCAGAATCTTTCTACGTCTTCTTTTGCAACTACAACTGCCATTCTTTCCTGTGATTCTGAAATAGCAAGTTCAGTACCATCAAGACCGTCATATTTCTTTGGAACTGCATTTAGATTGATTTCTAGTCCGTCAGCAAGTTCTCCGATAGCTACTGATACACCGCCTGCACCAAAGTCGTTGCAGCGTTTGATTATTCTTGAAGCTTCAGCGTTTCTGAATAGTCTCTGAATCTTTCTTTCTTCAGGAGCATTACCCTTCTGAACTTCCGCACCACATGTTTCAAGGGATTCAGTTGTGTGTGATTTTGATGAGCCTGTAGCACCACCGCAACCGTCTCTTCCTGTTCTGCCGCCTAGAAGAATTACGATATCGCTGTCGATAGGACGTTCTCTTCTTACGTTTTCAGCAGGAGCAGCAGCGACTACAGCACCGATTTCCATTCTCTTTGCAACGTAGCCATCATGGTATAGCTCATCTACCTGACCAGTAGCAAGACCAATCTGGTTTCCGTATGAGCTGTATCCGCTTGCAGCTGTTGTTACGATTGTTCTCTGAGGAAGTTTGCCCTTGAGAGTTTCTGAAACAGGTTTTAGCGGATCTGCTGCGCCTGTTACTCTCATTGCAGTGTAAACATAGCTTCTTCCTGATAGTGGGTCTCTGATAGCTCCACCTACACATGTTGCAGCACCACCGAAAGGCTCGATTTCTGTTGGGTGGTTATGTGTTTCATTCTTGAATAGAAGCAGCCATTCTTCTGTTTCATCACCGAATTTAACGTCGATTTTTACTGTGCATGCGTTGATTTCTTCTGATTCATCAAGCTTTTTCATGCCGCCGTGCTTTTTCAGGTATTTAGCAGCAAGAGTACCGATATCCATGAGATTTACAGGCTTTGTTCTTCCGAGTTCTTCTCTTGTTTTGATGTAGTCTTCGTATGTAGCCTGAACTTCTGGATCTTCAAATCTTACATTATCAATTGTAGTGTTGAATGTTGTATGTCTGCAGTGATCTGACCAGTATGTGTCGATTACTCTGATTTCTGTTATAGTTGGATTTCTGTCTTCTTCTTTGAAGTAGTCCTGGCAGAATTTAAGATCAGCTAGGTCCATTGCAAGACCGTAGTCGTCTAAGAATTCCTTAAGACCATCCTCGTCAAGAGAAATGAAACCCTCAAGTACAGCAACTTCTGTTGGAATTTCATATTCAACCTTAAGTGTGTCGTATGTTTCGAGAACTACTTCTCTTGATTCAACTGGGTTGATTACAAATTTCTTAATTTCAGCGATGTCTTCTTCTGAAAGGTTTCCACTCAGTAGGTATACTTTTGCTGTTCTTACAACCGGTCTTTCTCCCTTTGTTATAATCTGGATACATTCTGCAGCTGAATTTGCTCTCTGGTCAAACTGTCCAGGTAGGAATTCTACAGCAAATGCATAGTCTGTATTTGTATAATCAAGAGTTTCGTATGTGCTATCTACCTGAGGTTCTGAGAACACAGTTTTGACAGCATAGTCAAATAGTTCTTTGTCAAGATTTTCTACATCATATCTGTTGATTACGCGAACATCTGTAAGTCCGTCAATCTGCAGCAGTTTCTGGATGTTATTTTTTAAAGAATCGGCTTCATGTGCAAACTGAGCCTTCTTTTCTACATATATTCTATAAACCATTATTAATCCTCCAGTGCTTTTAGAGCTTTTTGTCCGATATCTTTTCTGAAGTACTTGTTATCAAAGTGGATTCTGTCAACTGATTCGTAAGCTTTTGAGATTGCTTCTGAAATGTCTGCTCCCCTCTCTGTAACGCCAAGTACTCTTCCGCCGTTTGTCAGAAGCTTTCCATCTTCTGAAAGCTTTGCGCCTGCAATATAGACGTTGTTTACATCTTCTGGAATTGAAATCTCAAATCCCTTTTCGTAGGATTTTGGATATCCGTCTGATGCCATTACAACGCAACATGCAGCATCATCAGCAAAGTTTACTTCTGCCTGATCAAGTGTACCGTTTGCAACGTGAAGCATGATTTCAAACAGGTCACTGTCAAGAAGTGGAAGTACAACTTGAGTTTCCGGATCACCGAAACGGCAGTTGTATTCGATTACTTTTGGTCCATCAGGTGTAATCATTAGACCGAAGTACAGGCATCCAGAGAAGCTTCTGCCTTCTTTGTTCATTGCAATCATAGTTGGAAGGAAGATTTCTTCTTCGCACTGCTGTGCAATTTCTTCTGTGTAGTAAGGGTTTGGAGCAACAGTTCCCATGCCACCTGTGTTAAGACCCTTGTCTCCGTCGAGTGCACGCTTGTGGTCCATTGATGAAACCATAGGGATAAGTGTCTTTCCATCTGTGAATGAAAGAACTGATACTTCAGGTCCTGTTAGGAATTCTTCGATTACAACGCAGCTTCCGCTTTCACCAAACACTTTGTCTTCCATCATTGATCTTACTGCATCTTTTGCTTCTTCTAGTGTTTCCGCAATTATAACACCTTTTCCAAGAGCAAGACCATCAGCCTTTACTACTACAGGAATTTTGCAGTTTTCTAGATATGCAAGGGCTTCATCCATTTCTGTGAATGTTTCATATTCAGCAGTAGGAATTCCGTATGCTTTCATAAGATCTTTTGAGAACGCTTTGCTGCCTTCGATGATTGCAGCGTTTTTGTTTGGTCCAAAGCATGGGATTCCTTTTTCGTTTAGCAGGTCAACAAGGCCTAAAACCAGAGGATCATCTGGGGCCACAATTGCAAATTCAATCTTTTCGTTAACTGCAAATTCTACGATTTTATCAAGATCCTTTGCTCCGATATCAACGCATGTAGCGTCTTTTGCGATTCCACCGTTTCCAGGAAGTGCAAAAATCTGGTCTACTTTTGGGCTTTCTTTAATTTTTTTGATGATGGCATGCTCTCTTCCGCCGCCACCTACAACCATAACCTTCATTATAATTTATCCTCCTTGAATTAGTGATGGAACAGTCTTAAACCTGTGAATACAGTTACCATGTCGTATTTATCACATGTTTCGATAACAAGATCATCACGCATTGATCCGCCAGGTTCTGCAATGTATGAAACGCCGCTCTTCTTTGCTCTTTCGATGTTGTCTCCAAATGGGAAGAATGCATCACTTCCAAGAGCTACGCTTGTGATTGTGTCAAGATAAGCTCTCTGCTCTTCTTTTGTAAAAGGTGCAGGTTTTTCTGTGAACAGATTTTCCCATTCACCGTCTCTTAGGACATCTTCGTACTCATCTCCAAGGTAGATGTCAATAGTGTTGTCTCTTACAGCACGACCGATGTCATCTCTGAATGGAAGATTGATTACTTTGTCTGCCTGTCTTAGGTGCCAGAAGTCTGCTTTGTTTCCTGCAAGTCTTGTGCAGTGAATTCTTGACTGCTGTCCTGCGCCTACGCCAATAGCCTGGCCATCTTTTGCATATGCAACAGAGTTTGACTGAGTGTATTTTAGAGTGATCATTGCAACAACAAGGTCTCTCTTTGCTTCTTCTGTCAGGTTTTTGTTCTTTGTTACAATTTCTGTGAAATCTTCTGCTTTGATCAGATGGTCATTTCTTTTCTGTTCAAATGTGATTCCAAATACCTGTTTTGTTTCAAGTTCAGCAGGCACATAATTTGGATCAACTTTTACGATATTGTAATTTCCCTTTTTCTTTGTTTTTAGGATTTCTAGTGCTTCTTCTGTATAATCAGGAGCGATGATACCATCAGAAACTTCTCTTTTGAGAATCTGTGCTGTTACAGCATCACATGTGTCACTCAGTGCTACCCAGTCACCGAATGAAGACATTCTGTCAGTACCTCTTGCTCTTGCATATGCTGTAGCTATAGGTGATTCATCAAGACCTTCGATATCATCAACAAAGCATGCCTTCTTGAGAGTTTCACTCATTGGAACTGCAACTGCTGCTGCAGTAGGGCTTACGTGCTTGAATGATGCTGCTGCAGGCATGTTTAGGCTTTCCTTAAGCTCTTTTACAAGCTGCCAGCTGTTAAATGCATCAAGGAAGTTGATGTAGCCCGGTCTTCCGTTTAGAATTTCGATTGGAAGATCCTCGCCGTTTTCCATATATATTCTTGAAGGTTTCTGATTAGGATTACATCCGTATTTTAGTTCAAATTCTTTCATAAAATATCTCCATTCAAATCTATAAAGTCAATAGTTTTATTTGTTCTTGTTAATCATGCGGCATTCTGATTCGCCAGTTGCAAGATCTGTATATCTTACGTAAAGTGAGATTTTGTTCTGCTCATTCAGACTGCTCCAGATTTCTTCTGTGAATGCGTCGATATCGTCATTCATTTCTACTCTTTCTGGCTCTCCCTGGAATGTAGGAATTGGGTTTCCGTCAGTTACGTAAGTGTGAATGAAATGGCCAAGTCCTGCAATAGGATTGTAGTTATAGAAGTATCTATTGCACTGTGTACCCTCTGCATCAGCGCTCTTTAGGATACTCATCTTATAAGTAAAGTCCCCTTCTTCGAATGTAATCATTCCGCTGATTCTAGGAGTCCAGTTAGGAGCATCAGGTTCAAAGCATCTTGTCATCAAAGCATCTTCGAAAGATTTTCCTTCTTTGATGAAATCGTAAACAGTGTCAGTCTGATCACCGTTTGTAACGATAAGCTTGTTTTCGTGTTCTCTTACAGGATAGTAGATGATAAGAGATGGGTCCTCAAGCTTTGACTCATCAAAGGCTTTGATCATGATATTTTTTCCTTCTTCAAGGAAAACTCTGTTTCTGCTGTTTTCGCTTCTACCCATGATGAAGTATGCGCTTACGGCTTTTGAGGCATCAGGAGTTTTTCCGATAATGATTCCTCTTCCAACGTAAGGATTAGCGTCTACTCTGTCATGAAAGCTTTTTGTTTCATATACGTTCATTATATTTCACCTTTCACTATTTTACTTGAAATCAGTTCTACGGCTTTTGGTAGGATAACCCACTCAGCCATTTCCATAACACGTCTCTGAAGAACTTCTGGAGTATCGTCGTCTCTAACCTCTACAGCCTTCTGAGAAATGATTTTGCCGCCGTCAGGAATTTCGTTTACATAGTGCACTGTAGCACCTGTAACTTTTACGCCGTATTCGAGAGCTTTTTCGTGAACGTGAAGTCCGTAGCATCCTTTTCCGCAGAATGATGGAATAAGTGAAGGATGGATATTTATGATTCTGTCTCTAAATGCCGCGATAAATTCAGGGCTCAAGATTTTTAGGAAGCCTGCAAGAACGATAAGGTCGATTTCTTTTTCTTTTAGCTTCTTTGTTAGATCCTCTTCGTCAGTAAACACGTATGATTCTATACCGGCAGTCTTTGCTCTTTCTAGAGCGTAAGCATTTGGATTTGCACTAGCTACAAGCTCTACTTTTCCGCTTTTGATTGTGCCGCATTTGCATGCGTCTATGATAGCCTGAAGATTAGTGCCTCCACCTGAAACAAGAACTGCTATTTTGCACTGTAACATATTTCTACGCCTTCTCCTTTTACTACACTTCCAAGAACGTAAGCATCTTCGCCGTTTTCTTTTAGAAGTGCGATTACACCCTCAGCATCCTCAGGTGAAACGATAACTGTCATACCAACACCCATGTTGAATGTGTTGAACATGTCTCTTTCAGGAACGTTTCCTCTCTTAGCGATAAGATCAAAGATAGGAAGCACTCTTACATCTTCTCTGTTAATCTTAACTCCCATTCCCTTAGGTAAGCTTCTTGGAATGTTTTCGTAGAAACCGCCGCCTGTGATGTGGGCAACTGATTTTACTGTGAATTTCTCAAATACTCTAACCATAGGCTTTACGTAGATCTTTGTTGGAGTTAGAAGAGTTTCTCCAATTGATTTTCCGCCAAGCTCTTCTACAGGTGAAGTGATGTCGCTGTTTTCAACATCAAAGACTTTTCTAACAAGTGAGAAGCCGTTTGAGTGTACACCTGATGAAGGAAGAGCAATTACAACGTCGCCTTCAGCAACTGATTCTTTGTCTAGAATCTTTGATTTATCTACAACACCTACAGCAAAGCCTGCAAGGTCGTATTCATCTTCCGGATAGAATCCTGGCATTTCTGCAGTTTCGCCACCATTTAGAGCCGCTTCTGACTGAATGCAACCATCAGCAACACCTTTTACAATCTGAGCCATTTTTTCCGGAACGTTTTTTCCTGTAGCAATATAGTCAAGGAAGAATAGTGGTTTTGCACCTACACAGATGATGTCATTAACGCACATAGCTACACAGTCAATACCAACTGTATCATGTTTGTCCATGAGGAAAGCCATTTTTAGCTTTGTTCCTACACCATCAGTTCCGCTTACTAATACAGGCTGTTTGATGTTTTCGATGTCAAGCTCATACAGTCCGCCAAATCCGCCAACATCTGAAGTGTTACCGAATACCATTGTCTTTGCAACGTGTTCTTTCATTAGTTCTACAGCTTTATATCCTGCTGTAATGTCCACGCCTGCCGCCTTATAACTTTCGCTGAAACTTTTTTCCATTTTTCTTTCTCCTATATTTAATATTAAAACAACTATTAATTACCGATTTTTTTATCAAATTTGCAGATTTCGCTTTCGATAGGTGCATCTGTAGGATATTCTCCGCAGAAGCATCCATAGCAGTAGCCTTCGTATGGAGCTGCGCCGATTAGAAGGTTTAGATGATCTTTATCCAGGAATCCAAGGCTGTCTGCACCTATTATCTTTGTCATTTCTTCCATGTTGTATTTACATGCGATTAGGTTTTCCTGGGAGTCAACGTCTGTTCCATAGTAGCATGGGTTTGTGAATGGAGGTGCTGCAGATCTTACGTGTACTTCTGTTGCGCCTGCTTCACGAAGAAGGTCTACGATTCTTGTGATTGTAGTTCCTCTTACGATTGAGTCATCTACAAGGACAACTCTCTTTCCTGCTACAGTTTTCTTGAGAACATTTAGCTTAATCTTTACCTTGTCTTCTCTATGCTTTTGACCTGGAGCGATAAATGTTCTTCCGATATATTTGTTCTTGATGAATCCGATTCCGTATGGAATTCCAGACTGGTTTGCATATCCGATTGCAGCATCAAGTCCTGAATCAGGAACACCGATTACTACATCTGCCTGTACAGGATGTTCAAGTGCAAGGCATGAACCTGCCTTTAGTCTTGCTTCGTGTACGCTGATTCCATCGATTACTGAGTCTGGTCTTGCAAAGTAGATGTGCTCGAAAATGCAAAGCTTACGAGGCTTTTTGCCGCAGTGCTCTGTAATTGTTCTGATTCCATCTTTTTCGAAGATAACGATTTCGCCAGGCTCGATATCTCTGATGAATTTTGCTCCTACT
The DNA here is from genome assembly GCA_963558075.1 of uncultured Clostridia bacterium. Lineage (GTDB taxonomy): Bacteria > Bacillota > Clostridia > Peptostreptococcales > Anaerovoracaceae > CALHKP01. Next base: position 10,505 of record CAUWFN010000053.1, read on the forward strand.
GAATCAAGTGCGCATGTTTCTGATGCGACGATGTATGTTCCATCTTCCTTCTGTCCATAGCACAGTGGTCTGAATCCCATTTCATCTCTAACTGCAATAAGCTTTGATGGTGACATGATTACTAGGGAGTATGCTCCTTCAAGTCTGTCCATTGTTTTGCTGATTGCCTCTTCGATTGAGTTTGTTTTGATTCTTTCTTTTGTAATCAGATAAGAGATTACTTCTGTATCACTTGTTGAGTGGAAGATTGAACCCTGAAGCTCAAGCTCTTCTCTAAGCTGATAGTAGTTTACTAGAGCTCCGTTGTGAGCAAGAGCCATTTTGCCTTTGTGGTGATTTACTACAACAGGCTGAGCATTAAGTCTGTCATATTTGTCAGCTTTTCCGTATCTTACGTGGCCGATTGCCATGTTTCCAAAACCTAGATTATCGAGGATTTCAGGTGTAAATACATCGTTTACAAGACCTGCATCCTTGTAATAGTTGAATACGCCCTCGTCATTTACAACGATTCCGCAGCTTTCCTGTCCTCTGTGCTGCAGTGCGAAAAGTCCGTAATAAGTTGTACCTGCAACGTTCTGAGTCTCGTTAGAGAAGACACCGAAAACGCCGCATTCTTCTTTTAAGTTTCCCATTTTTCACCTCTAATTATCTGTTGAATTTATCTTCAATAGCTTTGTTCTTTTCTAATACTTTATCAGCTGCTTCTTTTCTCTGAGCATCAAGTTTTGCTGCGATTTCGCTATCCTCAATTCCTAGCATCTGAATTGCAAGAAGTGCAGCGTTCTGTGCTCCGTCGATTGCAACTGTTGCAACAGGAATACCACCTGGCATCTGAACTGTTGAAAGAAGAGCATCAAGTCCGTCAAGAGTTGATGATTTTACAGGAATTCCGATTACTGGAAGAGTTGTTGATGCTGCAATTGCACCTGCAAGATGCGCTGCTTTTCCGGCTGCTGCGATAATAGCACCAAATCCGTTTTCTCTTGCATTTGATGTGAATTCCTTAACTTCAGCAGGTGTTCTGTGTGCTGAATATACATGTACTTCGTATGGTACACCAAACTCGTCAAGAGTTGTCATAGCTTTTTCTACTACAGGAAGATCGCTGTCGCTTCCCATTAAGATTCCAATTTTTTTCATTCTAAATACCTCATCTATATTTTTATATGCAAAAAAAATAATAACAAAAACATCTATAATTAATTTATCATACATGCCTTTGTTATTCAATGTAAGTTCACAAATTTTGAAGTTTTTGACGAAGTTTAATCGAAATTAAACGGAAATAACCGCAAATTCACGAACAAAATAAGACATATATGATTCAAATATTCGTAAATTAGTCGTTTTCACATTTCTTTTTCATTGCCTGTGTATCCAGATAGCTTTGCATTATAAGAACAGCTGCCTGTTTGTCTATAACATCTTTTCTTTTCTTTCTGGACATGTCTGCCTCGATTAAAACTCTTTCAGCTATAACAGTGGTAAAACGCTCGTCTTGCCACACTACTTCCACGTTTTTCATGCCAGTACTTCTCATCTTGTTTTCTAGCATTTTGCGGAATTCATATACTTTTTCTGTCTGGACACTGTCAGTGCCGTTAAGGTTTTTTGGAAGACCGATAACGATAGTGTCACATTTATATTCTTTTACAAGGTCTAGAATCTTGCCAGTGTCTTTTCTTATTCCAACACGTTCAAGAGTCATAAGACCCTGTCCTGTAAGACCGAGTTCGTCGCTTAACGCGATTCCAACTGTTTTATCTCCTACGTCTAGAGCAATTTTTCTCATAATATATAAGGTACCTTTCTTGCCTACTTTTTAATGACAAAAGACGACAGGGAAAATCCCTGCCGCCATATATGCTATTTTTTTAAATAATCCTTTAGAATTTCTTCTACTAAATCATCTCTGTCAATGCGGCTTATCATTGTTCTCGCATTATTGTAGCTTGTTATATAAGAAGGATCTCCGGAAAGAATGTATCCAACCATCTGATCAATTCCGTTGTATCCTCTCTCTTCG
>CAUWFN010000054.1:0-11694 GCA_963558075.1 uncultured Clostridia bacterium
CATTGAAAAGCTCTGTCATAATCGGACTGTATTCACTCAGAAAGCCTTTGTTTTCCATATATACTGTATTTATATTTAATATCAGACTTTCTTTTTTCAAACCTTTTGCTGAAGTCGCAAGAAATCTATAGACGTTTTTAGCATCACCATCTGTCTCTTCTGGAATTTCAACGTAACCTAGCTTTTTCTCCTGATTATATATTCTAAGGAAAAACTCCGTGCGCTCCTCTAACATCAAAACCTTTTCTGCTCTTGAGATTCATTGTCATTGTGTCCATATTTTCTATAGCCTCAGACATAGAGCGCAAATCTTCATCTGATAAAGGCTGCAAAGAATCGCTTAAGATATCGTTGATCACAGACGGCTTAAACTCTTTAGATAGCTTCGGTGTTCTAAGCTGAATCAAAAGATCTAGCATTTCCTTGTATTCTTCAACAGTTTCAAATCCAAATACTTGTCTGTTAACATATTCCATATACTCAGATTGCCTATCAAAAACACGTCCTCCGTCTGCAACCCTGTTTTCGAGCTCTCTTCTAGACAAAGTCACCTTTTCCCCTGTATCCTTGTATAGGAAAAAATCCTTACCAACTCTTCTACCATCGGTAAAGCTGAAATACCATTTATCTAGCGGTTTTCCCTTTCTTGCTCGTATTCCCATTCCCAGGGTCAGATATACATCGCTTTGCTGTCTTTTGAATTCGAGATATAGATATCCTGTGCGCTCTTCTCTCTCATCGTTTTCTTCGAGAAGATAGCTTATCATTTTTCTGTCCTTAGTGCCAAAAGGGTCTAGCCTCTCCGGACTCATATTTCCATCTAGTAATAGAGGAACAACACTCTGCATGGTAACCGATTTTCCAGCTCCATTAGATCCCCTAAGCAGCATTCTTCCTTTAACAAAGGGAAATTCCTGCTCATCATAATACCAGAAATTTATAAAACCTATTTTATTTGCCTGCCATCTGCTGTTCATCAGCCGATCCGCCTTCAAAACTATCAGGATATTTTCCTTGAATCTTTCCTACCATCGGATATATTTTTATCTGATTTTGCTCTATGTCGCGTTTAATAAACATCCATTTTTCCATTTCGTCAGTAGCTGTTTTGATAAATTCACCTTCTGGCATTTCTCTATATTTCTTAGAAAATCCTGCGCCATGTTCAGTTTTTACACTTCTTATTAGTTCTTCAAATTGAACTATATTTACTGTGCACACCTCAAATATGTCCGTTTGCCATATTCCTTTTTCTATGTTTTCTCTAATTTTAGCAAAGCAAGAGAATATACGCTAAAGAATTGCTTCCTGGGAAGGTTTCCCCTATTTTACAATCAGAACCTACCATAATATATGCACTGCCTTTATGTAAGTGCACCTGGCAGTCCATGAGGTTTTCTAGCTCATCGCTAAGCCTTCTGCCATAGTTTTTCAGATATTCAAAATCTTCATCTATTCCATCTTTTCTATATACAGCCGGCAAAAACATAAGCTTATTATAAACGCTATGTCTTCTGGCAAGACCTCTATCCTCATTTACACCGACCCACTCGCTTTGTTCAAAATCAGATGGGTGCGAATAAGACATTATGTCTTTAGGAAAATTTCTCATAAAAAACCTAGATGCTCCTGTATTTTCATATAGAACTTCTCCTCCAGCATCGTTCATAAATTTTTCATCTGTGCCATCAGTTATTTTGATTATTCCCTGAGAAACTGCATATCGTAAAACACGAACAAGACGTCGTCTGTTAGAATAACTAGTCCAGTCAGAAATATCTCCTGGCATAGCTAGTGATATGTACTCGGTCACCTGAGAAAGAATAAACTGCTCTTGCGCATCCCTATCCTCCAAAAACATCAAAATAGCACACAGGTACACATATTCTTCCTTTGATGTGAATTCTGTAATCCCCATAAAGCTTTCTGGCTTTGCAGGAATCTTTTCCATTTTAATCAAAATAGAGTTATCGATAATCTGACATCCAAGCTTTTCGCTGGAATACTTTCTTATTTTTCCGATGGCATCACGTGTCTTGTAATAAAGCTCTTTGTCTTCTGTTTTCAGTATCCACCGTCTGCTCAACAAAGCTTCCAGCTCATTCATTTCGTATCCTCCTGAAAGATTATTCTCATCTTCGGCATAGTAAAATTGCCATCCTCGCATCGCACTACGCACTTTTCGGCCGTGCTTTTGATTTCATTTTTATTTTCCATGCCGGCCGCGCTTTTGATTTCACTTCCGATGCCGGCCGCGCTCTCAATTTCACTTCCGATGCCTACCGCGCTCTCAATTTCCATTTTATTGCCGATATCCAAAATATATGTCCTACCCTCGTCAGTTCTTGCTGTAAGTCCAGATGATTCCATCGCATTAGAAATCCACTTTAAAAGTATTTCTCTTGTGCCCGGCTCTAGTACAGGCAAATTTGAAAAATCTATTATTCCATCATCCTCAAGTGCCCTTACCTTTGCCATATCCTCGCTCTGTTTTTTTAGAAGCTCTTCTCTGAGAGCTCTCTTTTGCTCAGAAGACTCCGTTATAGAGCTTCGCTTAGACTTCTCACGAAAAGTTCTAACCCTTGGTTTTAGCTCCACACAAACAGGAGGCTCGTCATATACGCCTTTGTTCATACTTTCTGTTTCACGGGTAGTATCCCCAGATAAATGGTAAGGCTTTTCAATTCTAAATACCATTGCAGACATCTTGTGTGCCTCGTTTAAAGTTTCACAGCGCATAAAAATCTCTGCAACCTTCCTGTACTCCTCTTTTCTGTTAGCTCCAACAGAATTTTTCTCACTAAGCTGAGCAGCATACCTTGTCATTCTCCTGATTATCTCATTAGTAGCATCAAAAAGCTTACCCGCCTCGTTCTCTTGTCCATCGCTTCCAACAAACCAGCTGAAAATACTCTGAAAACGTCCCCTTACATTTTCCTCTATATCCTTCTCTGTTACATCCGTATCAAGCCTTGGAATGAGCATCTGATACTCAACTATTTTTCTAAACACAGCTTCTTTTTTCTCGTCTTCAAGTAGCCTTAGATTTTCTTCGATCGCACCGACATTGTGCTGCAAACCTTTGACAAAATTTCTGAGATACTCAATAAGCCTGTCTTTGAATATGAGAAACTCCCTCGTATGCATCATTTCTTCCGCTTTTACACTGTTAAGGTCCCTTATATAGTCCTGATAATTTTGATTGAGGTTAACAAAATCGTTATTCATATCATTCCACCAGGTATATACGTCATTTCTATCCTTCATTGCCATTTCTGGAAACTTTTCAATTGCTAAGCGTATACGCTCAAGAAGTGTAGGCTCAAGTGATGCTCCCTCAACAAAGAGGTTCTCAAGACGTATTACAAGTCTCTCAATTTCTACGCTATACTCTGACATCTGGTAACGGTACTTTTTGTTCTTGAATTCCTCTATAGACGATACCTTCCTAGTATCCTGCATTGTACTTAGATTTTTCCACTCTGTAAGCATAGTAAGATCCTGCTGACATTGCTCAGGCTTATAGTCAGCCCACATAGGTTCTCTTATCATTTCCTCGTAGACATCCTCCTGATACAGCCAGTATCGAAGCTTTTCATAGTTTTCAAAAAAAATACGCATAATGCAGCGATATCTGCTGACATTATCCGCATTTAAATATTTCATCTCAGTTACTGGTTTAACTAATTTATCTGTTATATGCAAAAGGCTTTCCTCCCTAGTTTCTAATGTTCGTGCACTATATATTCCTATTACATCTTCCTATGTTGCATCTTCTTATGTTACATCTTCCTATGTTGCTCAAGTTTTCTGATGCACTTTGTACAGTTTCACGGCTCGCAGCTCACGGCTCACGGCTCGGGGCTCAGGACTTGTGGCTCGGGGCTCGCGGCTCAGGGCTCGGGCCCCAGGGCTCGGGACTTGCGGCTCGGGCCTCAGGGCTTGCGGCTCAGGGCTCAGGGCTCAGGGCTCGGGACTTGCGGCTCGGGGCTCACGGCTCGGGGCCCAGGGCTTGCGGCTCGGGGCTCGCGGCTCAGGGCTTGCGGCTCAGGGCTCGCAGCTCAGGCCTCAGGGCTCAGGGCTTGCGGCTCGGGGCTCGCGGCTCAGGGCTTCCGGCTCGGGGCTCGGGGCTCAGGGCTTGTGGCTCAGGGCTCGCAGCTCAGGGCTCAGGGCTTGCGGCTCGGGGCTTGTGGCTTAGGGCTCGTGGCTTGCGGCTCGCGGCTCATTTGAGCCAGATTCTCGCTATAAATACTATTTTATTCTAGTTTTCTGATGAAATCAACTGATTAACATCGCGAAATCAAATTTATGTATTTAGATTTTCCCGCTTTCGAAAAAATATCAATGTAATCAATATAAATGTAGCAAAATCTCTAGGAGCTTCGGTGGTCTACGCCCCCTATATGTCCTGCAGATTTTGCAAACATCTCTTATCAGTATGCAGAAAATAGGCATCTAAAGTTTATCGGATGCCTGTTACAGCACATATTGCAAAAGCTGAATTTTTGCTGTAAAAATTTAAAGCGAATACAGCAAGGAACAGGAAATTCCAATACTTGCTGTATTTTTTTAGACCAGTTTACAGCAAAAAATGCGAAATTGATTTTCTTGCTGTACTCTACGTCATTTTCGTACAGCACGTATTTCAATTTCGCAAATCATACTGTACAGCTCCGCAGTTTTGTACAGCACATATTTCGATATCGCAATTCGTGCTGTCCCGGAGGGTAAAAAAATACAGTATGAAATTAGAAATTCGTGATTTATGCAGTATTTCTAATTTCATTCCATTCTCCCCCCTAATACCTATGCCTTGTTAACTCAGCATAATATAAAATGTATGCAGTTTTTCTTTTTTTTGAAAAACTGCATCCGTAAAATGACCCTGCTCTTGAAGCATGATTTGAGATTTAGCGATTTATGCTTCAATCGAATCTTTAAATTTTGGATGCATAAATGACAATGTAACAAAATCTGCTCCGAATTTTTGACCAAATTTTCCTGTGCGTTTGAAGCAGATTTTGCGTTTATCTCAAACCTGCATCCGTAAACCCAGATGGTAATTTCAGCAAGCTTTCACAAAATATATTTACCCCGTATGTTAAAATATATGTGCAAAAAGCTTGCACACTGCTAAATTCCGCAGCGCATTTCGGCAGGCCCTCAGAGCCTGAGCAGCCAAGGCCACGGCCGGCGCCGCTTCAGGCATCCAGGTCCTGACACTCTAGTTTCGCATCTGGCCGCTTGCATTAGGCCCAGAACCCTAAGTCACAGGTACGCCGTGGCGTACACCGCTTTGCGTGTAGGGCAGACAGCGCTCTGAGCGCGGCACAGCTTATGCCATCGGTCACGGGGCTCAGGGCTCGGGACTCAGGGCTCAGGGCTCGGGGCTCAGAGCTCGGGACTCAGGGCTCGGCGCACCCCACAGCACTTAAGCAGCTAAGACCGGGCCGCTTCAGGCATCCAGGTCCTGACACTCTAGTTTCGCATCTGGCCGCTTGCATTAGGCCCAGAACCCTAAGTCACAGGTACGCCGTGGCGTACACCGCTTTGCGTGTAGGGCAGACAGCGCTCTGAGCGCGGCACAGCTTATGCCATCGGTCACGGGGCTCAGGGCTCGGGACTCAGGGCTCAGGGCTCGCGGCCGGCGGCACAAATGTCCGTAGCAAAATACATGCAAGCTTTAATACATTATTAACAAGGGAGCATTTAAACATGTTACAGATTAAAGATATATGCAAAGAGTACAGGACTGATAATCTAGTGCAAAAGGCTCTTGACCATGTCAGCCTCAATTTGCGCGACAGTGAGTTTGTTGCAGTCCTCGGGCCGAGCGGCTCTGGAAAAACAACACTCCTGAACATCATTGGTGGACTTGACAGGTACGATTCAGGAGATTTGATCATAAACGAAATATCAACAAAGAACTACGAGGACCGAGACTGGGACTCATATCGCAATCATACGATAGGTTTTGTTTTTCAAAGCTATAACCTAATTCCGCATCAAAGCATACTCGCAAACGTAGAGCTTGCCCTTACGATTTCAGGAATTCCAAAGGAAGAGCGCAGGCAAAGAGCAGTCGATGCTTTGAAGGCAGTGGGACTTGACGGCCAATTTCATAAAAAGCCGAGCCAGCTTTCCGGTGGCCAGATGCAGAGAGTTGCAATAGCAAGAGCCCTTGTAAACAATCCTGACATCCTGCTTGCAGACGAGCCAACTGGTGCCCTCGATAGCGAAACGAGCATCCAGGTCATGGACCTTCTCAAGGAAGTTGCCAAAGACCGCCTTGTTGTAATGGTAACTCACAATCCTGAACTTGCCGAGCAGTACGCAACGCGAATAGTCAACCTGAAGGACGGACACATCACATCCGACAGCAATCCGTATATCATCGACGATGCTAAGGCGGCGCCAACACACAAGAATATGGGAAAAACTTTCATGTCATTTCTGACGTCCCTTTCCCTTAGCTTCAACAATCTAAAAACAAAGAAAGGGCGAACCCTTTTGACGGCCTTTGCAGGTTCCATAGGAATCATCGGAATTGCTTTGATCTTATCTCTCGCAAATGGAGTAAACAGCTACATTGAGGACATAGAGGAACAAACTCTATCAGAATATCCACTTCAGATTCAAAGCTCCGCCTTTGATATGACAGCTATGATGAACCCCAAGACATCCGAAAAAAAGAAACAGGGAGACGTTCAGGTTGGCAATGTACTGACTAGCATGTTTTCAACTGTCGGCACCAACGATCTGAAATCGCTTAAATCCTATATAGATTCTAACGAGGACAAAATTTCGCCGTACACAAGAGCCATCGAATACAGCTATGCTGTTTCACCTCAAATTTACCGCGATGACCCGGAGGAAATTCGCCAGGTTCATCCAGACCAATCATTCAAGTCGATGGGATTTGGATCAGATCAAAGCACAAACAGCATGATGTCCACCATGATGAGCACGGACATTTTCTACAAACTTCCGGAAAACGAGAGTCTCTACAGAAATCAGTACGAGATCAAAGCCGGTCACTGGCCAAAGAACAAAAACGAATGCGTTCTCGTGCTTTCACCGAGCGGACAGATAAGCGATTTTATGCTTTACGCACTAGGCAAGCGGGATTTTGATGAGCTAGACAAAATGGTTGAGCAGTTTACAAAAGAAGAAAAAGTGGTCGTTCCCGAAATTCACGACTCCTTCGATTTTGATGAGCTTCTCGGAACAAAGTTCAAGATGGTTTCTGCCACAGACTACTACGAATACGACCCAGCCTACGACATTTGGAAAGACAAGCGCGACAATACAAAATACATGAAAAATCTCGTCGAAAGCGGAGAGGAGCTAAAAATTGCAGGCATTGTCCAGCTAAAAAAAGAAGCAAAGGCATCTGTTTTGTTCCCAGGAATATATTTTTCACCTGAGCTTGTAGAGCACATCATCTCCGAGGCATCAGAAAGCCAGATTGTAAAAGACCAGCTAAAAGACAGATCACGCAACATTTTTACGGGGAAACCCTTTGATACAAAAGCAAATTCGGCAAACCCATTTGATATGAGCTCGCTATTTTCCATCGATGAGCAAAAGCTTGTATCTTCATTTTCTGTAGACGAAAGTAAGATTAGTTTAGATTTTAGTGGCATCAACAAAACATTGAGCCAGGCCTCTTTGCCGCCTATGGACCTAGAAAAGCTTGTGGGACAGCTGGATATGACCCTCAACCAAAAGGACATAGAAACTTTGATTCAGGATTTGATGAAAGGTTACGAAGAATATACAAAGAAAAATCCACAGACCGATATTTCTAACTTCCCAAAATATTTCCAAGGCTACATGGAGCACGAAGGTTCAGCAAAGCTCAAAGACTCCATATACAAGGCTTTGTTGGAAAATCAGGGAAAGCCCCTTACTCAGGTGCAGATTCAGACCATCATAACAGAGCTTTTGGACGGATATAACGATTATGCGAAGGAAAATAATCTTCCGGACATAAAAAAATTCAGCGAGCATTTCGCCGGATACCTAAAGTCAGAGCAGGCAAAGAATGCTATAGAAAAGTCAATCAAAAGCTTTGTTCAGTCAAATAAGCTAGATACAAAAATCTCTGGGCTCATGGATGAATACATAAAGGCACAGGCACAGGTCATCGGAAGCACGCTAGAAAAAGAGCTTAGCAGCAGCACGGCTCAATTTGCTGATTCTATGAAAAACGCGATTTCCTTTGATGCGGACACCTTTGCTAGCGCAATAAAATTCAAAATGAACGAGCAGGAGCTTTCTGAGCTTATGGCATCGCTTATGTCCAAGGAGCTTTACACCTACGACACGAACCTATCAAAGCTAGGGTATGCAGATATCAGTAGCCCTTCCCAAATTTCCTTCTACCCTAAGGATTTTGAGAGCAAAGAAAAGGTTGTAGAAATTATCGACAAATACAACGAAAAAATGAGAAAAGTCGATGAAGATAAAGTTGTAAGATACACTGATTTGGTTGGCAGCATGATGTCATCTGTCACAACTATTATCAATCTGATTACATACGTTCTGATTGCCTTTGTTGCAATCTCGCTTGTGGTATCCTCTATCATGATTGGCGTTATTACATATATCAGTGTTCTCGAACGAAAAAAGGAAATTGGAATTTTGCGTGCGATTGGAGCTTCCAAGAGGAATATTTCTCAGGTGTTCAATGCAGAAACCTTCATTATCGGTGCCCTCTCTGGCATCATTGGAATAGGCTCTACGCTGCTGCTTCTGATTCCAGCTAACTTCATAATTCATACTCTTTCAAACAACACGAGCATGAGTGCAGCTCTGCCACCATTAGGCGGTATAATCCTAATCCTGCTGAGCATCCTCCTGACACTCATTGGAGGCATCATACCGTCTCGAAAAGCGGCAAAGGAAGACCCAGTTACGGCACTCAGAACAGACTAGAGTTTCAAAACTCCCTTGAAAAAATTGCGGGTTTGGCCAAAAACTCCCTTGAAAAATATGCAGGTGTTATAACCTCAATATCACAGAGCTTCCTCTCGATGGCAACGTACAAGAAGACATTTTTAAAGTCTATATGTGTGACTGCGGACTATTTACAAGCATGCTAGAAAGATGGTACACAATTTGATATTCTTCAGGGGAACCTGTATGGCTACAAAGGTGCTATTTTTGAAAACCTCGTTGCAGATATATTTAATAAAATGGGGCGTAAACTCTATTATTTTCATAAAAAGTCTGGACTAGAAATTGATTTCGTAATTAAATGCAAATCAGAATGCACACTTGTAGAAGTCAAGGCTGTATCTGGAAACGCAAAAAGTATCCGAACAAATTTAAACCATCCGGAAAAATATCACGTATATTCAGCCATAAAACTAGGCAACTATAATATAGGTAAAGTTGATGAAATACTAACCCTACCTCTATATTTAATAGCAAAAATGCATATTTCTCTTAATCGAGAGATATGCATTTTTATTTTCTATTCTTTACGAATGCATAAATTGCAACTACAATTTATTACAAAATTTAATACTCACCCTTTTAGAAACTCAAAGGAAAAGAAATACACATATTCGCTCTCCGAAAGTTGGTCAGTTTTTCCTTTCAAAACAGCATCAAGGTCAACTGTTCTTATCTCTCCACCATCAAAAACATACGCAGCAAGAGCCTGCTCTTTTCCGTATTTTATGTCTTTTGGTTCCGAGATTTCTGTGCACAAGTTCGCGTAATACTCTCTATTCTTAACATTATCAAGGATAGGAAATTCCGTAGAGTAAACACATCCATCTGCAGATACGATCTGCTTAACTTTATAAGATTCAGAATCAAAAGCAATCAAAATCTCCCCGCTTTCTGGCGACTTCATATCATCAAAGCTAATATCAAAGCTATCTTTATTTACAAGCTTTCCAAAATGATACTCAGAAGTATATATCTTGAGACCTTTATACTCATCTGTCGTAGTAAACTTATAGACAAAGGCACCCTCTGCAAGGAATTTAGCCGTTTGCTTTTCGATGCTATCATCTGCAAGAGGAAGAATATGATTCTGAGGCTTAAGTTCCTGATATATCAAAGCTCCAATTACCGATAATCCTGCAATCGATATCACCAATAACACAGCGATTATACTCTTGAGAAATCTCTGCTTTTGTTTGCTGTTTCTTATGACACTAATGATATTTGCTTCAGATTTCTGAACAAAACTATCTTGGGCTATGTCTTCGCCTGCCAAAAATTCGTTTAGGCTGATGCCTAGAATCTGGCAAAGGTCTGAGTAAACTGAAACATCCGGAAGACAAGCTCCACGCTCCCACTTAGAAACAGACTTATCACTCATACCAAGTTTTTCAGCAAGCTGCCTTTGTGTCATGCCAAGCTGCCTACGCTTTGATGCAATATATTTTCCAATTTTAACAAGATCCATGTCGTAGCCTCCTCTTTGATTGGAATAATCGTACCACTTTATAAGAGAAAACAACACCCCTCAAAAGTAGAATTGATTATAGCAAGTCCATCTTAGAGTCCTTCTCGCTTATTTCCCTTATAAGCTTTGCTGGGTTTCCTGCCGCAAGCCATCCCGGAGGAACATCTTTTGTCACAACACTTCCTGCACCAACTACCGCACCCTTTCCAATAGTTACATTATCCAAAACAGTAACTCCTGCCGCCAGCCATACATCATCTTCGATTCTAATTTCTCCAGCAAATTCCGACATAGAAACATGGCCATCCTCGTACTTCATCCTCACCCTCTCATCTGCAATCAAAGGATGATTCGTTGAAAGCAAACTGACATTTGGGCCAATCATAACGTTATCCCCAATAAAAATTTTCCCATCATCCATCACCAAAAGATTGAAATTAGCAAAAAAGTTCTTACCGATAAACGTATGACATCCATAGTTAAACTGAATAGGTCCTTGAAAATAGTAGTTTTCTCCAATTTCACCGATAAACTCTCTTATCAGAGGTAACCTGTTTTCGTCGTACTCGTCCATCGAGTTATACATTCTGCAAAGCTCATGGGCCTTGTGCTTAATATCCTTCAGCTCTTTTTTTCTGGCATCAAAGAGCCTGCCGGCAAATATTCTTTCTTCTTCCTTCATGATTCACCTAAATTACAGCTTCTCGCAATTTTTTGAAACGAGAGCAAGTAATTCTTCCCTTTCCTCTAGCGAAATATCCTTTTGAGCGGCATGTATTATTCTGCCGTCCTTTAGCTTGAGATATATAAACTGACCTCTCACACCATAACCTTCAAAACCTTCCCAGTTATAGTGGCTGTTTCCATATTCAGAAGAAACCTCTATGCCATCTTCACTTTATCATTTACATCAGATTCCTCCTTCGATATCAAAATTTAGGATTATGCATCAACTTTTCTTTATAATAGCAGTGTGTCAATTATTTTGCAACAAAAAACCCATAGCTATAATTCCCATAACTATGAGCTTGATTTTTAGGATTTACGATTGCTCTAATTCCAATCTAAAAAGATGCCACTTATCCTTATAACGCTTCCACTACCGGGCGGATTCGAGACTTTCACCCGTTAGAATGTGCGCTCGCCGAGCGCACCTAAAAAAAATGACCGTTGAAAAGTCAACGGTCATTCGCATTTTTTTCTTATTCCCACTCTACAAAGACTAACGCTTTTTGTTTAGGAATTATTCTCTGTAATGTTTCTCG
>CAUWFN010000055.1:0-11674 GCA_963558075.1 uncultured Clostridia bacterium
GATACGATGGAAACAGTACAATTGTACATTGGTGGAATTCTTACTGCTGATGAAGCAGTAGAACGCTTAAGATATAATAATGTAAATAATCAGGTGTCTTTCCATACCGAAAAAGCATTGAAAGTGCTGAAATTTGTGGGGAGGGTAAAATATGAACGATGAAATTTATATGTTTAATGGTAAAAATATTACTATGAATGTTTGCTTTCAGATTCGTGCAGTAATTGATTTGATTCAAGAGTACCTGAAAGTTTCTTTTGAAGAAGCCGTAATGTTGTTTTATCTTTCAAACACATATAAAGCACTTCAACAAACGGAAAACGGATTATGGGCTGAGTCTGCAGAATATATTGCAGATATATTTATGGAGGAAAGAAATGGGACAAGCTACTGAAATTAACCCATAAGTCATATTATGCAAATGATAGAGATGATCTTTCTAAAAAAATGAGCGCTATAGAAGAACTTGAAAACATTGGCAAATCGATTAAATAATTTATATTAAGATTTCTTAATTATTGTTGAATAAGAAAAAGCGCTGCTATATACTAAAAATGAGAAAGGTTGGGATTGATTATGAAGAAGAAAATATACATTTTAATGATGATATTTTTGCCGCTTTTTGTAGGCATAGGAAATCTAGTACTTCTAATACAGCATTTTGCGGGTAATCAGATTACAATGAATCCATTTTTTGCAGCGTTATTTGCAGTAGTGGGCATTTCCGTAGGAGTAAAAAATATTTGGGAGCTAATTAAATAGCAAAGGGTTATAGAGAGCTCGGCGTTTGCTGGGCTCTTTTTTATACCATAAAAGTGTAAGAGAAGTATCAACTAGATACTTGAAAACTGCACTTATTTTATTACAATAAAGATAAATTAAATTAATATTAAGTATTGACTTTAATAAAATTAAATGATATCTTTAAGAAAAGTAAAACTATGTTTATATAAAATCAAAATGTAACGGAGGTGGTTAGATGGCTATAGAAACTATACCAGGTTGGATGGAAAATCTGGAGGATGAGGATATTGTATTTATAAAAAAGTTTATTTTATGTAGCGGCTCTCTGAAGCAGATGGCATCAGACTATGATGTGACATATCCGACTATGCGTCTTCGCCTTGACAAGCTTATAAATAAAATTAAGATGCAAGAGGAGGAAAATTCGGAGCCATATGTGAAGCTTGTAAAGAAGCTTGCTCTAGAAGATAGGCTTGATTTTGAGACAGCCAAGCTTCTGATCAATGCATACAAGAAAGATGCAAAAGGTAAATAACGATGAAATTTATTGAAAATGTAATTCAGAATACAGCCACTTTATATCTTGCATTATTATACCTGAGCTATGGAGCAGGTATTGTAGTGATGGAAGTTCTGTATCTTAAGAAAAACAGAAAGAAGGCATTGATGGTCGTAAGTTTATCAATTGTAGTTTCATGCATTGCCTGTATATTAGTTCCGACTAAGTACGAGGTAAATCGGTATAGGCTACAGTCATTAAATGTCTACGAAAAATCTGAATGCATTGGAACTCTTCCCGTATTAGTAGATACAGATAATAAACTGGCAGGAATCGGCTACTTTGTCAAAAATGAAGAAATTGGACCAGTTGCATATTTGCTAAATGCAGAAATTGGAAAAATAGTAAGTGAAGAAAGCTCATATGACAAAGAAATTCGAAAGGCTCTGATAGAGAATGGCATATCGCAGGATAACTTTAGCGGCAAAACCGAAAGCTATGAAAAGCTAAAGAATATGACAAGTGAAAAGCAATTTGTTTCTTTTTCATTTTCTAATTTAGCGGTGAAATATTCTATGTGTGTAATTCCAGCTGTAGTTTCTATACTTGTTTATATTATTTTTGTTTGTCGACAGAAAAAGAAAATGATGCTAAAGAAGTCGAAACTAAAGGATTTGTAGTCGGAGGTGCATGATGAACATTATTTTGGTTTGGGTGATTTGTACTCTTGTGACTTTTATTCTTCTTGTAACTGAAATTTGGCTTTCGAGAAAAAAGAGATGGGTTTATGGTCTGATACCTGTTCTTGTACTTGCTTTAGCAGGGGCAAGTTTATATTTCTATGGAACGAGTTATAGAAGCGGATATTATGTTTTAGAGGATGAGTACTGCGCAGGGAAAACAGGGATGAGTGCAGAAATTACAGTAAAACGAAATATAAACGGAAAGCTGCTTTGTTTTAGCCCGCTCATGATTAAAAATCCTGATGGAACTTCTATCGACTCAGTATATCTTGATGATGCTGAGTACTCTAACGAATTTTACAAAGAGGCTGCGGAATACTTCAGTGAAAGACATAATCTAAAAGGTGATTGCATGTCCTGGGAAGCTGTCGAAGGTGAGTATGCATATTTTGGAAAAACGGCAGTCGATATGAAAGCATTTACGAAGCTAATACTGATACTGTCTCTTCCTCTATTAATTACCTATATAGTAGTAAGAGTACTTAGGAAAAAGCAAAAATTAAGAGAAGAACTAAAACAGCTTAATATAAGGCTGCTTTAGATGGGCGAAATCAAAAACCCTTGTGCGTAGCTAAATGCACAGGGGTTTTCTTTTCATAACAAAACTGTATTAAGATATCTTAAGTTGACAATAGGCGCATGTCATCTATAATTAAGACACAAATATAATGTAGGGAGGAAAAGCATGGGCTACGAAAAATTATCAAAGCGTGCACTGAAGTGTATGTATGCATCTGAAGTAGTACTTGACATTGTAATACTTTTGGTTATTGGCATTTTGAATTATTTATGGCTGATTCCAGGTGATATAGAGATAGGAAAGCTGATTTCTGCAGTTTGCGCTATTATTTGTCTAGTTTCGATGGTTATAACGCCTTATTTCAGATTCAACAGGTATAGATATAGCATAAGTGATGAGTGTATCGATATCAAAGAGGGGTATCTGTTTGTAAAAAGGCATATAGTTCCAATAGAAAGACTTCATAAACTAGAAACATCAAAGGGTCCTATCAACCAAATCTTTAACGTTTCTAAGGTTACAGTTACAACGGCAGGAGGAGATGTTACGCTCAGATTTTTGGATGAGGAAAAAGCCGAAAAAATAGCAGAAAGCCTACGTGCAAGAATCAATGAGATTGTGAAAGAGCAGAGGGAAGAAGATGGACAGTAAAGGTAAATTTCGAAATCATATTTCCATTATTTTTGAAAAGCTTGGAGCTGTATCAGGTGCTATTATCGCCTTTGCTATAATCAATGTGGAAAATATTGCAAACCTGCTCAAGGAAGGAACTCGAAGCGAACTAAGCCTTTCTTTCTTAATAGGAACGGCTGTAGTCATTGCTATTTTAGTAGTTAGCTTAGTATACCAGCTGGTAATTTGGTCAAAAACATATATTTATGTGCAGGATAACAGCATAGTTATAGAAAAAAACACTTTGCATAAAACGAAAAATACAGTAGGAATCCGAAGTATTTCAAATGTAAACATAGAGCAGAATCTGTTCGAAATGTTTATAGGAACATGTAGCCTCAAGCTTGATACAAACAGTATGTCAACAGCCGATGAGACTGATGTGAAAATTGTTCTAAAAAAGAATGATGCCAAGGAGCTGAGAAAGTATCTGATGACAGCTATGCAGGATATTAGTGAAAGATCAAAGCCTCTCGCAGAAGCATCTTCCAAGATAGCGTCAGATTGGATGCTTGAGGTTTCCGGTAAGGAAATGCTTTCACATGGGCTTTTGGCAGTAAATGTAGTTTCTCTTTTAATTGCTATAGGAACATTCATCGCCCTTATTTCTATGATAGTAACGGGGGCAGAGAAGGTTATACGTGGAGAAAGCGTAGTGGGAATGTTTTTCGGGCTTTTGATGGCAGGCGGAATGTGGGTTTCTGCAATGCGAGATCTTCTCAAGGGATTTATAAAATATTATAATTTCAAAATTACAAGAAGAGGCGACAGGCTATATATGAGCTATGGGCTTTTAAAAAAGGTGAATTATACAATACCTGTCGAAAAGATAAATGCGCTTAAGCTTAAGCAATCACTCTTTGCTAGGATTTCGGGTCATTATATGGCGGAGATAATTAATATAGGAATGGGTGATGATGAGGAAGAGACAGAGTCGTTTCTTTTTCCTTACTGCCGTATAGAAACTGTAGCTGCAAGAATTACAGAGTTAATTCCAGAGTACGATTTTGCTAAAGAGCTTACATATGATAGGCAGCCTAGATCTGTCTGGCTTGCTTGGATTATTCCCTTTAGCTTTTACATTGCCATAGTAGCTGCTTTGATTGGAATTGGATCGAATTATTTTGGCGAATATTTTACATGGATTATCGCGGCAGGAGCTTTGATGATTCTTTTTGGCATTATATTTCTTGCCGCAGGTTTCATGATAGATGGGTACAGATTTGGAGATGAGGATATTCTTATTGTGGATGGTTTTCTGGAAAAGAAGTACTGTTTCGTACTTTATAGAAAGATTCAGTTTGTGGAGTATATTCAAAATCCATTTGCTCGCTTATCAGGAATTCAGAAGGCAAGGATATACATCCTCGCATCAGCACTGAATAGAGCTCATGATGTTGCCTACTTTTCTAGCATTAATCAAGAATTTTTGAAAGACAAAATATTGACTGCACATAGCGTGGGTCGCTCGTAGATTTGCTTTGCAAAATTAGC
The DNA here is from genome assembly GCA_963558075.1 of uncultured Clostridia bacterium. GTDB lineage: Bacteria > Bacillota > Clostridia > Peptostreptococcales > Anaerovoracaceae > CALHKP01. Next base: position 4,673 of record CAUWFN010000055.1, read on the forward strand.
ATATCATGTATACTTGTATAGGGGGTTTACAAGATGTAGCCCTTTTTGATATAATATGATTGTAAATAAATACCAGATTTATGCCTGGCTGAAAAGTCAGTTAAAAGGGAAACAGGTGAAAATCCTGTGCGGTCCCGCCACTGTGAGGAACGAGTATATTTCGATTTACCACTGGATAATACCGGGAAGGTGAAATATATGATGACGTCCGAGTCAGGAGACCTGCATAAGTCTGAAGTTCGATGCACGCTACGGGTAATTAGGGTGAGACAATATCAGTACTATTGTACGGATATTTATTGTTGATAACTATAATTACCGGAAGCATTGCATTCCGGTTTTTTATTTCTTAATTTAACTAACACAAGGAGGGGCATTTTATGAAAAACATTTTTAAAAAATACTTTGAGTATGTGGCAGAAAGACATGAGGAAGTAATGGAGCAGTATCTTGGCGCAGCTGAAAAATCATTCAGCAGCAAGATGACTTATGGCTCACAGAATAAAAAGAACGTTCCGTTCAAAGTGAGAGAAGATGCATAATTCAAAATCACAGGAACTTAAACCTGAAAACAGGTAGTTAAATTTGGTAACACTCAAAATCCAAACATATATGCCAATGGGCAAGGCTGCACAGAGAGATGATTTCTATGTGCAGCCTTGTTCTTTTTGCAAAAAAGAGAAGAATTACGCATAAGAACTAGATTTTTTGCGTAATTCTTCCCATGAGGCTATATAATCGCAGGTTTTAGTATACTACTTTTCCGAGCATTGAAAGGATTAGTTCCATTGCAAGCTCACCTGTCTTATTCTTTATATCAAGCATAGGGTTTACTTCCACCATATCAAGAGCAAGAACTTTGCCGCTGATGCATAGAGTTTCGATTAGGTAAAATGCCTCTCTTAGTGTAAGTCCACTGTGAACGATAGTACCAGTTCCAGGTGCTGATTCTGGTGTGATAGAGTCAACGTCGAAGCTTACATGGATTCCTTCTGTACCGTCAGATGCGATTTCGATTGCTTTTTCTATTACAGCAGGCATTCCTAGTCTATCAATGTCAGCTATTGAGAAAACTGTTATTCCATGCTCTTTCATTCTTACACGTTCCATAGGGTCGATATCTCTTCCTGCAATCTGAACGCAGTTTTTGGTGTCAACAAATACAGGCTCCTGACCAAAATCAACCATTATATCAGGTCCTGCTCCGCATACTGCAGAAAATGGCATGCCGTGCATGTTACCTGAAGGTGAAGATTCCTCGTTGTTCCAGTCTCCGTGAGCATCTACCCAGATTACACCGATTTTCTTGTAGTGCTTAGCTGTGGCAGAAATGCTTCCTGCTGCGATACTGTGGTCACCACCGAGAACTACAGGAAATGCTCCGTTTTCAAGAGAGTCCATAACTGAGTGATAAAGCTTTTCGTTTATGTCGTGAACCTGTTCATAGCAACGCATGTTTTCGGAAGTTGCGCCTGTTGCAAGAGGAATAAGATCACCCTTGTCATTACATTCCATGCCAAGTTCTCTGATTCCATTTACTACGCCAGCGTATCTGATAGCGGCAGGTCCCATATTTACGCCTCTTGTTCCGGCTCCCATGTCCATCTGAACACCAATAATATCAATCTTTTTCATATCCTACTCCTTTTTTATCTGCCTTAATTTTTAGAATATTATAGCATGATTTTAAACCCCCTGTAAACAAAACGGGCCATAGTAAATTCATCCATTTTTTTCGAAGATTATACATCAAAGAAGCTGTGATGATTATGCGTGAAATATAAGCATAGGTCATACAAAAAAGAGGCCTAGGAGCCTCTTTGATGTTACTGATATTCATATATTTATACATTCTTTATATTAAAGAAATTTCTGAGACTGCATAAAGCACCGCAAGAAAGGCGATATTTAGCAAAGTGAACGTTACAAGATACCTTTTTTTAAGCTCAGGGTGTCTGTTTACAAGCTGTTTATAGGAAATCAGACTTGCCATCGATGCAATCAGCGTGCCTAGTCCTCCGAGATTAGTTCCTATGAGTATTTCTCTGAGATTATCAGTGTATCCGGACAGAAGAAGGGCTGCAGGAACGTTGCTGATTAGCTGACTTGTCACGACAGATACTAGTTTTTCGTTGTTTGCAAGCATAGAGATAACTGCCTCGTGAAAGCCATCGAGCCTGTTTATATTTCCTACAAATATAAAGAAGCATATAAATGTAAGAAGAAGGTTATAGTCAACTCGCGCAAACAGTTTTTTGTTTTCCAAAAAAACAGCAAAAGACACAACTAAAAGAAGCATGTATATGTTCAAAAATCCCATAAGTGATGCTATGCATAGAGCAAATAGTCCTCCATATAATAGGTTTTTGCCGACAGCTGATTTTGATGAAGACTCAGATTCTAGGGCGCCTGCCCCTGACTGCACTTTTGCTTTTCCGCAGACAAAAGCCGTTAGAATTAAAAGCATCAGAAATGAAACTGCGCTGTAAGGAAGCATAGTCATGAGAAACTGGCCTATATCAGTATGTGAAATGGAAAATAGATACACATTTTGAGGATTTCCTATGGGTGTAAGCATGCTGCCAAGATTTGCGGCAAGGGTCATTGATGTTACTGCAAGGCAAAGGTGAGATGTCATATGTGTCGCCTCAAGTACGAGAAGTCCGAGGGGAACAAATGTGATAAGGGCTACATCGTTTGTGATAAGCATGCTGCTGACAAAACACATGAGTATAAGGGAAAAGACAATTCCTCGCTCTGTTTTTACTCTTTTGAGAATCATGTTTCCTATCTTTTCAAATAGCTGTGATTCTTTTAGAGCCTCTACAATCAGCATGAGACAAAACAAAATTATAATAGTATTTACATCTATATAGCCGAGATATTTTTTGTCCGGTGTAATAAAAAGACATGATACAAGTGCGAGCAAAAAAGCTATAGCAAGTATGAAATCATTCTTTGCTGCTACAGTTATCTTTATAAATATATTCTTTATAAAACTTGTTTCCAAAGGTTCCTCCATTTATATGCCTTTAAGCAGGCTGAATCTAAAAATAAACTGACCATATAATTATATAGGAAATTTTTTCAAAAAGGTACCCAAATTTGAAGAGGGGCTTGTATATATATAGTGAAAGGCAAAGGAGGAGACAAAATGAGCGAAGAATTAACAAAGTCAAAGCTTCTTTCCGTATCAAGACGAGAGGTAAAATACCTGATTAATCTGGAAGACCGATTATTTTTGCTAGATGCGCTAGACAAGCTGCTTACGCCGGATGCATACGGCGGATATGACGGATACGTTGTACGCAGTGTATATTTTGACAGCATAACAAACGAGGATTATCTGGATAAAAAGCATAAGGCGCCAGAGAAAAAAAGAATCAGAATCAGGGTGTATAATCCTGACGATATACAGGTTAAGTTTGAACTGAAAAGAAAAAGCTACGGAAGAGAGCTGAAAGAAAGCCTTGTTATAGCAAGAGATGATGCAAAAGCTTTGCTAAACTGTGATTTCAGCGTACTTCGAAAATATGACAGCCCTACAGCAATATATGCTTTTGATCTTATGAGCACAAGGCAGTACAGACCCGTATCACTAATTGAATATGACAGAAGAGCATACACACACAGATGCTTTAACACAAGAGTTACGATGGACTCACACCTCAGATACTGTGATTTCTGCTATGATCTGTTTTCACACAATCTAAATTTTAAGTCGGCAATGGAGCCGACAGATACGATTTTAGAAATAAAGTATGACAGATTCCTATTTAGGCAGATACAGGAGCTTTTGAGTCAGTGCGATCTCACAAGAAAACCGCCAAGCAAGTTCGGAACATCGCGAAGCGTTTTAAAAGAATTTTACTACTGATAATAAAGAATAGGAGACAAACCATGAAGAACTTTTTTACAGATTTTTTCTATGCAGTAAATACTAGCGGACCTGCAAGGGAAGTGCTGGTATACAGTCTGCTTTTTACATTATGTATGGCAGGAATTATGGCACTCACATATCGCCTTATTCACACAACCTTATCGTACAATCCCAAATTCAATATCAACCTTATGATGATGGCGTTCCTGTCAAATGTTTTGCTGATGCTTATCCAGGATAATCCACTTCTATCTCTTGGAGCTCTAGGATCCCTCTCAATCTGCAGAATTCGTATGAACACGAAAGACCCAAGAGATTTAGGATTTGTATTCTGGGCATTGTCAATTGGATTGACTTCAGCAATGGGTGCCTATATTCCTGGCATAATCTGTACATGTACTTTGAGTGTGATTCTCATTGTGCTGTGCAGAGTGTTCAAGAGAAAGAACAAGTGCACAGTTGTAATTAGAGGAAGAAGACCTCAGTACTCACTTGTGCAGGATGTGTTCCGCCAACTTTCGGGAATTACAGTACAGTCAAAGAATATATACGAGGAATCTTTTGAGCTTGTATATGAGATGCGCGTAAATTCAAAGATTGAAGAGGCAGTTTTGACAAAGCTTAGCCGCATAGAAGGTCTTATGGATGTGAATGTTCTTGCGCCAGAAACGAAGGCAGCATAAGGAAAATAGCAAGCATCATTTAGGATAGTTTTAGGAGGTACATATAATGAACGGTATAGAACAGATGATGGCAAACCTGATGCAGAGCACATCAGAGCAGATGGGAACTATGGAAATAGTCAAAACATTGATATTTGCAGCAGTGCTTTCGGCGGCACTTGCTTTGACATATAGAATTACTCACAGCAAAAACAGTTACCAGCCGAAATTTGCAGTAACACTTGTGATAATGGCTTTCGTATCAACAATTTTGATGGATCTTATAATGTCTAACCTTGCATTATCACTTGGAATGTTAGGCTCACTTTCAATCGTAAGATTCCGTACTAACATTAGAGACCCTAGAGATATAGGATTTATCGTATGGAGCATGGCAATAGGACTTACGGCGGCAACTATGAGTTTCATGGCAGGAATACTCGGAAGCGTGATTTTGGCAGCTCTTATGATTATAACTAAGAGAGACGAGGATACAGCAGAAAACAGAATGCTTGTTATTAGGGGAAGCGTATCAGATTTAGAGAGAATACAGAGCGTACTTTCGGAGGCTGCAGCTTTTGTAAGAATCAAAGCAAAGAATATCCTCAGCGATTCATTTGAGCTTGTTTATGAAGTGAGAATTTCAGATAACGATAGTAACACAGTAATTTCAGATATATTTAATGTGGGAGGTATTGCTGCGGTGAACTTCCTTGCACCATCAGAAAATTAATAAGAGGATTGAAAATCCAGTGACCTGATGATTTGACACTGAGCGGATTTCACCATAAAATAATTTATAAGAAAGAACCAGAAGGAGAATTAAAATGATATTTCAGGGCGATGAAGTCAGCTTGGAAAACTTAGATGCTTTGATAGAGCACAACAAGGGGTTTATTATAAATATAGTAAGTAATCTCACAGGAAAATATGTGAGTATAGAACATGATGACTCATATATAATTGCTCTCGAGGGATTTGCAGAGGCAGTGGCAAAGTTTGATGTCAGCAGAGGAAGCTTTCTTGGCTTTGTTAAGCTTGTTATGGAAAGCAGACTTAAGACTTATCTTCAGAAGGAAAGCAGGGGTATAAAGCCTGAATCTCTTGAGACAATGTGTGAGGAGGGATTCGATGTTTCGGACAGCGAATCAGAAGAAGAAAAAATAATGAGGGAAGAGATTAACGAGTATAAAAGTGAATTATCCTATTTTGGTCTGAGCCTTGACATACTTGCTGATACAGCTCCTAGGCATAAAGATACAAGAGAGCGAGCTGTAAGTATCGCAGAAACAGCAGGTAGCGATAGAGAAACAGCAGGAATTACATACAGCAAGAAGAAGCTTCCTATTAGAGCTGTTGCAAGGCTTGCAGGTGTTACAGAGAAAATCGTAAAAAATAGTAAGCATTTCATACTAGGTACGATGATAGTATTTGTAAAGAGATTTCCTGCTTTGACCGCATGGATAAAATCCTCAGGAGGTGTTTAAAAATGTACTATAAAGCAGTAGTTCTAGAGGTACAAGAGAATTATTGTATAGTAATGCTAGATGACAGTCAGATTGTACGCATAAAGAAAAAAGAGGGCGTGCGCGAAGGACAGAAAATTTACGTTCTTGAAGAAGATTTCTATAATAAGGAAGAAATAAAAAATGGTGCAGTAGTTGTACCATTTGAAAAGAAAAAGAAAAATAAGAGCGGGGGCAAAAGTATAAAGAAAAAAATAATGCCAAAGATTGTGGCTGCAGCTGCTGCGGTATTAGTGTTTGCGGGAACTCTTACAGTTCCGCAACTTGTAAACCCAGTTTATGCGACAGTTTCTTTTGACGGAGAACAGAGTGTTCAGCTTGATCTTGACAGCGAAAACCGTGTTCTAAGTGCAAAGTCATATGACGGCACCGTCGAAAGTAGCGCCCTAAAAGAAATGAAAGGCAAAAATATTGATGAGCTTTGGGATGTTCTCAGCAAAGTTTCAGATGATGGCGAGGCTGTTTTGGTAGCAAGTGCTCCAGTAAACAAAAAGGCAAAGAATAAAGAAAAAGCTCTTGAGCAGTATATAGGCGAGAATCTTACAAATGAAAAGATAATCTGCCTTAGAGGTGATTCTGAAGATGTGAAGTCTGCCGGAAACGAGAAGAAGAGTCTTGGAATCTATATTTTGGAAAAGGCTTTAGCAGATGATGATGTCGCAGAACATATCGGAAGCCTTCCTTACGGAAAAGGAAGTATAGGAGAATTCCTAGAAAGAGTAAAGGAAAGATATCCACAGGCATATAGCAGACTGATTGATATGGATGATGATTTCGACGATTTTGATGATCTTGATGATGTAGAAATACCAGATAACGATGACGAGCAGGAAAAAGAGCCAGTAGACGAGTCTAATGATGATTCGGAAATCGAAGAGCCCGAAACTGAAGCTAGCGAAGAAACAGAGGAAAGGGACTGATAGATATACATCAT
>CAUWFN010000056.1:0-10704 GCA_963558075.1 uncultured Clostridia bacterium
TGTCCGCCATATTAATGGCAATTGTAATGGTTCTTGCGATGAGCACAAGTGTCTTCGCAGCAACCGGGGAAAAAGCAGCATCTGATACAGTTGCAGTTTCAGTGGTACAGAATAGTTTTAATCCTGATGGAACCTATTCCGGTAAATATGATAGTTTTGTGGATTTAAATGGAACAAAGATTATTAATCTAGAAGTTCCTATTAGTGAAATTCAGAGTAGAATTGACATGGGGTATAAATACTTATACTTACCATCTACAATGACTGATCCAATGAATAACCAGCCTACTGTAATTGATGCGATTATTACTGCATTAGATATGAAAGGAATTACAGACATAGATGCAGCATGGGATACATATTATAATAATGGTGCTTATATAAAAAATATAAATAGTGATCCAAGAGTTAGCAATACTGTCGTTGAGGATCATAAGGATGCTAATGGTAAAGTTTGGTATAAGTCATATGGGCACGGTTGGAATATTGCGTATTCTAATGCTATAGGCTCTGATATGATTGTTCCTCAGGTTTATGCAAGTACAATCCCAGTAGTATCTGGCACGAATATCATAATCGACATAAGCTATTTTGAAATGATCTGGTCTTAATAATACAAGGGAGATAGTGACATGAGACTAATATATAAAAAGATATCGTGTATAGTGTTATCACTTGCCATAGTATTTTCATTTATGCCTTGGATAAATGCAGATAGTATTAATATACATGCATCAACTTCTGAAGGGTTAGAAAGTTGGAATGTATCTGCAACAGGTGTTAATAGTGGAACAACGCGCACATATGACTTAACTTTAGAAAAAAAAGTGGATAACGAATACGTATTATATATTCCTGATGATATTTTATGTACTGCAAATAAATCTAGTATAAGTATTTATTCACCAATAAAATCAGAAGAGTTTGAAGTAACATATACAAGTTTTGATATGGCGAATGCTTCAGACGTTGGAAAAGAAAAAACTGTGAAATCTAATAACGGAAGTATAATTTTAAAGGATTATGCGAACTTTTCAGCCAATAATAGAAGTGAAAAATATGTTTATGCAGATTTAATTAAGGTAATAGCAAATAACAATCAGGTTTATAATGTATCGGTGAAACCATATAGTGCGTTAAATTCGATTTCAATTAAAGGGGATAAAGAAAAGAATCAGAGACCTCTAAAACAAATTAATGACAACGAATATTTTGCTACTGTAGTTAAAGGTGAAACTTATCAAATAACTGCTTCTGGCTTTTCACAAGGTAAAGAATTAGTCACTGTGGATGGAGATGTAGCTCCAATTACATATACAGCAGGCTTAGGAGAAAAAAATTTTGTAATAGAGTTAACTTCTAATAGAACGGGGGTAGAAACTCGAGATTATAAGCTGAAATTAAAAACTATTGATAAAGATTATTATCCTAAATTCAACAGATACACAGAATTAAATAAGCCTACTAATGAAAATGCAAGTATTAGTGCTAAATGTACCCAGTTTGATGATTTTAAGCTCACATTAAATGTAGATAATGTGAATGAAGATACGGTATATAGGTGGTATCACAAGCAAATGGTTCCAGGTAAGGGATTTGTAACAACACTACTTGAAGAAGATAGTAATGTGCTTAATATTGATACTACACGTGCTCAGATGAGGCAGACTTATTATTGTGAAATCGCTAATATTGTTGATGATATAGAATACAAAATCAAGTCAAACAATGTTATATTGAATATTGATGCATTAAAAGTGGATGCTCCTGAGCCAGCTACAGTTTCACCTAATCAAGCAGAGTACGTTACTGGGGAAAAGGCGGATAGACTAGTATGCATAGCTAATGGAACTTTAGGTGGGAAATTAACATATAAATGGTATGTTAATAAGGAAAATAAAAATTCAGGAGGGGAGCTGCTAGAAGAAACACAATCTAGTATAATACCTAGAACGAATGAAGCCGGTACACTATACTACTACTGTGAAGTATGGGATACACAACAGGGATTAACATCACCTAAACCAGCAGTATCAAATTGTGCGAAAATTGTTGTAAAGCCACTAGATTTTGGAATGCTCGGAGAAGGAACAGCGGAAAAACCGTATATAATTAAAAATTATAATGATTTTGAAACTATAAAAAAATTTGTAGAACAAGGAAACTCTTTAGCAGATGTTCATTTTTTAATGGGCAATGATATTACTCTACCTGAGGGGTGGAATCCAATTGGAAAAATAAAAGGAGACAAAAACTTTGATTCAACATTAGGTATAGATCTTTTACCATTCTCAGGAGTAATAGATGGTGGCAACCACAAGCTTATAATACGGGAAGGTGAAAAACCATTATTTAATTATGTAAGGGATGCTACAATAAAAAATTTAAATATCTATGGTAAAAAAATTGATGGAAATGGTTTGATTAATAATTTTAGTATAGATTATGGTACTGATGGAATATACAATACTGGAGTTCCGACTTTAGCAACAATTGATAATGTTACATTATTAAAAGGTAGTTCAACATTAAAGTCTGGATTTGCATCTGGAGGAGGTTCAGGCGGCAATTTACTTACTATTAGAAACTCTCGAATTGAAGATGGTGTAATAATTGGTTATGACAAGAAACAGAGTAATATTGGTTCATTTGCGGGAAGCATCAATGGAAGTGTAATAAATTGTACAAGTAGTGCAGATGTTTATGGAGTAAACTCTGTAGGTGGCCTAGTAGGTGCAAAAGGTCAATCGATGGGAATTTGTTCAATTGTTAGTAGCTCCTTTGCAGGTAATGTACACTCAACAGGTAGTTATGCGGGTGGTATTATAGCAAGAGGATATGATGACATAACTGCACCAAATACCCCTGTTGTAACAGTAAGTAATTGTTTTGTATCAGGAACTGTAACTGGTGTAGACTATGTAGGTGGTATACTTGGAGCAGAACCAACTTGTGAAGATTGTTGGAGTAATGGTGTTGGTGGCGTTTATAATTCCTGTTTTTATGGTGATGTAAAAGCAACTGATGGAGCAAATATTGGTGCAGTTATAGGCTTTTTAAGAAGCTATAATAAGTATCAGAATATTGCAGACAATACATATGAAAAAGGATGTGGTGCAGACAGAGCCATAGGTAAAATACAAGAAATAATAGATACTAACCATCCAAAATACGGAAATCATGGTATTGAGCCGGGGAGTTTTGATGCCGACAGTGGAGGTATTTTAGTTGATGATATAAAAAATGATGATGTAGTATTTAAACTTAACAATGGTTCTCAAAGCTTAAAAAACTGGATAAAATCTGACAGTGGATATCCCATCTTATCGAAAATACCTGTTGCATATAAATTGGTCTTAGACGGAGAATATAAGACTGACTATTTTGTAGGTGATAGTTTCGATTCTAGTGGAATGGTAGTCAAAGCTATATACAGTGATGGTACAATTAATAGTGTTTCAGTAGATGAAGTTGAGATTTCTGGGTTTGATACATCAAGTAAAGGCGTGAAAACCGTAAAAATAAGTTATGGGGTAGCATCTACTATATATAAGATTAGAGTCGTTGAAGCACAACCTAAAGATGTTTCAGTTAGCTTTACTTTGTACGGTGATAAGGTTCATAAAAGCGACCTTGACGGGTATACACACACACTAAAGGATGAGAATCTTGAAGTATGGATACCAAAAACAACATACACTGTGAACTCAAATTCAACAGTTAAAGAAGTTATAGCAAAGGCATTAGAAGAAAATAAAATGAGTTATTCAAACCCAACGGGAAACTATATTGAATCAATTACCTACAACGGAATAACTCTTGCAGAATTTACAAATGGTCCTAAGTCTGGTTGGATGTACACCTTAAATGGTAGTTATCCTAATCTTGGTGTTGCAGAACAGTTTGTGGATAATGGAGATGAGATAATATTCCATTATACAGATGACTATACTAAAGAAGAAGGTTCTGACAAATGGAAGCCTGGAGAAGGTGAAAAGCCACCAGTGGACCCAGATAAACCTGAGCCACCGGTAATAGACCCTGACCCAGAGCAGGGTGGCGGTGAGGAAAAACCACCAGTTGTAGATCCTGACACAGGAAACAAGCCAGAAGATAAGCCTTCTGATAAGCCAGCTGATAAACCAGCGGCTAAACCGGATACAGATAAGAAGCCTGCTTCACCACAGACAGGTGATGAAAGCGAAATGCTTCTTTTAGGTATAGCACTTCTTGCATCAGCCGGAGCATTTACTGGACTTGTAAGAAAGAAAAAGACAATTAAATAATATGCATTTTTGAATCGCTGAGGCAGACGCAGCATCGTCAAAGCCTTGGCGATTTGCTTTATATACAATAACTAGGAGGTGATTTTTTGACTGATACAGTGTTCGCCATTTAGTTTATAATCATAATATTTAATTAGATTTGTGCAGCAAATCAAACTGATAATAAAAGAATCGAAGCACCAAACAAAATGAGAACCTTACTTTTATGAATGAATAATTATTGACAAATTTAGATAGGAGTATTAAAGTGTTAGTTGTAACTAACCAAATACATATTGGAAAACTGGTGGGTATTTGGTAGGTATTTGATAGGGCTAATTAGAATCTAAATGGAGGTATATTTTTATGTCAGAAAACTTAATTGTGCGTCACTGTGCGCCAACTCTAGCAGGACTAAAAACAGCTAGTATTTTTTCCTGTAGCTATGAAACAGAAGGTGAGCTTATGGATGAAATAAAAGAAAAAAATAATGAGCTCAACTCAAGGGGAGTTTATTTTGATCTGATGAGGGCACGGGGTGGAAAAGCTTTGGTGATGGTTTATCGCAAGAAAATGCTAGAAAAAATTTTATCTGATAGCGAAACAAAGGAGTTTCTGGCTGAATATGAGTATATTGGCTTTGATATGGACTCGTGTATAGAGCGTCTCAAATGGCGACTTGCTGACTTTGATTTTCCTCATGAAATAGGTGTATTTCTCGGATATCCTCTGTGTGATGTTAAGGGGTTTATAGAAAATAATGGAGAGAACTTTGTGTGCTCCGGTTGCTGGAAAGCTTATGGCGATGCGGATACGGCCTCGAAGAGATTTTCTTTGATAAAAAAATGCAGCAGTTTGTACTGTAGAAAGCTTGAGGAGGGTAAGTCGATGCAAAAGCTCACAGTTGCCATATAAATTTTTTTTAAAAAAGTATAGTTAGTCTATTGACAATTATGTTTGCGTAAGCTACACTGAGTTAGTAAAAACTAATCAAGAAAATAAATATGCCAAAAGGCGGAAAGTTTAATATACGAGGTGATTGATATGAGTTTACTAAATGCAGAATATGGAAAACAGTATAAGATTTCAGATGTTAGAACATCAGATGAAGAGCTAAATAACTTTTTATTTTCACTGGGATGCTGTCCGGGAGAAGATGTAACTCTTGTTTCTAAGATCAGTGGAAACTACGTAGTATCCATCAAGGACGGACGTTACAGCATCGATAGAGACCTTGCAGATGCAATTCAGATTTCATAGGTAAAGTTAGAATATTTTTTTAGCTATTAGTTAGTTATAGCTAATCAAAGGAAGTGAGGACGAATTATGAGAATAGCACTTACAGGTAACCCTAACAGTGGAAAGACTACTCTGTACAATGCACTTACAGGAAAGTCAGAGCATGTTGGAAACTGGGCAGGGGTTACAGTTGATAAAAAAGAAAGTAGTTTAAAAAAAGTATATACTTCGGGGCTTGATGGATCTGAAAATCAGGCAGGGTTACAAGCATCAGAGGAATTTGTTGTAGTTGACCTTCCGGGAGCATACTCCATGTCAGCCTTTACATCAGAAGAAAGTGTAACAAGTGAATATGTCAGAAATGAAAATCCCGATGTTATAATCAATATAGTGGATGCAACAAACCTTAGCAGAAGCCTCTTTTTCACTACACAGCTTCTTGAGCTTGGGATTCCTGTTGTAGTAGCACTCAACAAGAGTGATTTAACTAAGAAAAAGGGGGCAGTAATCAATACAGAAAAGCTATCTTCTCTTTTAGGTTGTCCTGTAGTGGAAACAGTTGCAGCTACAGGCTCTGACAAGGATAATGGTCTCAGAGAATTAATCAAAGCGGCGTTCTTTGTATACGGAAAGGAGCAGAAGGCTCCATTTACCGAAGCAAAAGAGGCTTTGACAAAGGAAGATGTAAAAGAGTCAGATAAGAAGCGATTTGCTTTTGTTAATTCAGTAGTTTCTGAGGTTGAAACTAGAAAGGTGATGACTCACGAAAAAAATACGCAGGACAAAATTGATGCGGTTCTTGCTCATAAGTGGCTTGGAATTCCATTCTTTGCTCTCGTTATGTGGGCGGTGTTTTGGGTATCACAGGTGGCTGTTGGACCTGCGATTGCAGAGTATCTGGGGGCTATAATAGAAAATTTCCAAGGCTGGGTTTCTTCTCAGATTTCTGATGCATCACCATTTGTTCAGGCTCTTCTCGCTGATGGTATAATCGGCGGAGTTGGGGCGGTAGTAGGCTTCCTCCCTCTCGTAATGGTAATGTATTTTATGATTGCGCTTCTTGAGGATTGTGGATATATGGCAAGAGTTGCTGTAGTTATGGACAGATTTTTCAAGAAAGTTGGCCTGTCAGGGAAATCAATCATTCCGATGGTTATCGGTACAGGCTGTTCAATCCCGGGCGTTATGGCTGCAAGAACTATAAGAGATGAGCAGGAAAGAAAAACAACTGCTATGCTTACTCCATTTATGCCATGTGGGGCAAAGCTTCCTGTAATCGCACTGTTTGCAGGCGTGTTCTTCAGCGATGCGTCTTGGGTTGGCGTAAGCATGTATTTTGTTGGTATCGCACTCATATTCATAAGTGCATATCTTGTTCAGAAAATCACAGGACATAAGATTAGAACAAAATTCTTTATCCTAGAGCTGCCAGAATACAAGCTTCCAAGCATAAGGAGAGCATTTTTCTCTATGATGTCAAGAGCAAAAGCCTTTATTATCAAAGCCGCTACTGTTATACTTGTATGTAATGCGGCAGTTCAGATTATGCAGACATTCGACTGGAATCTAAATGTGGTGGCAGAAGGAGCAGAAGAAACTTCAATCCTTGCTACAATTGCAAGTCCATTTGCAGTATTACTTATCCCTCTAGGATTTGGTGTATGGCAGCTTGCAGCTGCGGCAATTACAGGTTTTATTGCAAAGGAAAACGTAGTTGGAACTCTTGCGGTAGTATACGGAATTACAAACTTCATCGATACAGAAACTTTCGCTTTGATAGGTGGAGCAAACGAAGTAGCTCAAGCTATGGCACTTTCATCTTCAGCGGCACTTGCTTATCTGATGTTCAACCTGTTTACACCGCCATGTTTTGCAGCGATTGGAGCTATGAATGCTGAGCTTGCAAATAGAAAGTGGCTGTGGAGCGGTATCGCTCTTCAGTTTGGAACAGGATACGTTGTATCATTTTTAGTTTACCAGATTGGAACTCTGATAGAGACAGGAAATGTGGGCACAGGTTTTGTCCCTGGACTTATCGCTGTTACAATTATGGTAGGAATACTGATTTACTTTGTTAATAAAGGGAATAAGAAGATTAGAGGTTCAGCTCTTGCAGCAAAAGCTGCTTAGAAAGTTTGAAGTAGCGAAGGCAAACGCCTTCAATAAATGGTCAATAAGGGTAATGAATTCAAGACTAAATTAAAGAAAGGAAAAGCACAGCGCAAAATTAGGCGTGCAGATGAGAATATGGATTTTGTAGTAATTGCTATAGTTGCAGTTCTTGTAGGACTTGCGCTTGCGTATATAATTAAAGCAAAGAAAAAAGGTGTTAAATGTATAGGATGCCCTTCGTCAGGTAAATGCTCATCCTGTAATCATTGTGGGGACGATGGACCTTCGTGCTCTTGTCATTAACTCCCTGCTAAAAAGGTGTACCGTGAGTTTTTAGGTACACCTTATTTTATAGTTATCGAATTTTTGTGGGCATCTGCAAGCTTTTCTATGATCTCGCCGGAAACTCTGTCTGGACGAGCTTTGAAAACGAAAGTTAGCTTGATTTTATCTTTGATCATCGCCTCTGCAAACTCTACAAACGAGTCAGAAATCCTTGTCTTTTGCGGATAAGTACATATTCCGCTGGATTTTCGTGCAAGAGAAAGATTTAGGGATGCAAGATCGCCCATAACAAAGCTATCATTTATATACGCGTTTATATCAAAATCTTCACGTTCTAAGAGTCTATCTATGATCCGGCTTAACGTAGAAAACTCTATGGATGAATGCTCATCAATTACAATTTCAATGTTTTTGCTATCAGCTTGAAGAGTTTTTATTTTTTCGGCAAGTGCTGTGATTCCTGGTTCCTGTTCAACTTCAAGATCAAAGGCAAGAAGCTTACAGAAGTTATTATAGAACTTTTTTGCATCCTGCATTTTGTTCTGCGCGATAAGTATCTCCAGCATAATTTTTGCATTTTCAGAAGAGTATGGGTCAAGACTTTGGCAGCGCTTAAGATAAGGCATACATTCATCGTATAACCCGGATTCGTACATCTGAGATGTTAGCATGTTTAGGAGCCTTAGGGCTTTGTTTTCTATTATATATCTATTCATCAGGATAAGCTCATCGAGGCTTTCGCAGCCTTCGAAGAAGAAGTTCTCTAGGAGTGTTCCTGTTATGGAGTCGCATAGAGAACGTAGCTTTTCTAGTGTCATATTGCTGTTTTCACTTATGTCTGCATTTCTAATTTCGGTAAAGTCACACTCTATATTCCAGCGACTACTTATATAGCACATGTCTTTTGTCGTTATAAGTATGCTTGATGAGTCTATATCATCTTCTGCATCAGATACAGAGCTCAGAGTCTTTTTTAGCTGCCACATATTATAGCGTAGATTGTATTTTGCAGCATCTTCACTACTGTTAGGCCAAAGATAATTGATTAGCTCTTGCCTTGATATTCGCATATCCTTTTGAAGCATAAGTATGCATATTATTGCAATGCTTTTGCTGCTGAGCTTTGCTGTTATGTCAGTGCCGTTTAGCGTAAGCGTTACATTTCCGAAAAGTTTAATTTTCAGGTTATTTTCTTTCATCGAATATTATATCTCCGTTTTTTATTGTTGTTTTAACCTTTACGTTTTTTAGCTCCATGGGACTTATATTTTCGATATCTGAATCGAGAATTACGATGTCTGCCTTAAGACCAGGGGCAATGCTTCCTTTTTTGTCTTCCATAAAAAGACCATAGGCACCTGATTTTGTGTACATTTTTACTGCTTCATATACGCTGATTCTCTGGTCCTTGTTAGGATGGTTTACAGCCCAGTGGATACCTTTCATAGGATTTGGGTCTGTAACATCACTGTCAGAGCCTGCACACGTTTGAACGCCATGATCGATAATGTCACGAAAAGCATTAGTTTTTCGCCAGCGAGCACCGAGTCTTTGTGCATACATTCCATCAGGTCCTCCCCAGTGTCCCTCATATGAAGGCTGCATGGAAAGTACAACACCTAGGCGGTTTGCACGTTTCATCTGCTCTTCTGTAACGAGAACGGCGTGCTCAATTCTACTTCTTGTATCTTTCTTTCCATAGAGGCCTTGCGCATATTCAAATGCGATAAGTGCACTTTCAACAGCGCAGTCTCCGATAGCATCAAGGGAAACCTGTAAATCATTTTGCATGCAGTCGCAGACAAATGAATTAAGCTCATCTTGGTCTATAAGCAACATGCCTTTTTTGTTTGGCATATCAGTATAAGGCTCAGAAAGTGCAGCAGTGTGAGCTCCGAGAGTTCCATCTAGGTAAATCGTTCCACCTATCTGTTTGAGTCCAAGACGCTTTACAAGGCTAATTTCGGTAGTTTGATAATATACAACAAAATCCACAGGATATGACTTCTGATTTTTTAAAAGAAGCTGTGCATCCTTGTAGCTGTCGTAATCATAGTTCATGTTACCACCTTCCATTGCAGCAATTGTTGTAAGTCCTAGAGAAGCAAGCTCAGGGACAAGATTTTTGATGGAGTTTTCTATGCTTTCATCGGGAATAGAATTTGTTATTGTAATATCCAGCTTGGCACCGGATTTTTTGCTGAAAATTCCTGTAGGCATACCTGACTCGTCTAGCTCTACGCCGCTAAGTGTGAAAGGGGCTTTGTAATAGAGTATCCCGTGAGTGTTAAGCATGAGTATGTGATAGTCCTGAGAATATATTGCAACGGGAATGTCGCTACAGATTTCATCAAGATCTTTTCTATCAGGAAGTCGTGCTTCAGTTAGCTTGTTGCTGTCAAGACCTGCTCCGATTATAGCTTTTCTATTTCCCTGTTTTTGAACAAGTTGTATCTTTTCTCTGATATCATCAAAAGAGCGCGAATCAGAAAAATTTATCCATTCACGGCTCATCGCAGTTCCTATAACATGAAAATGGCTGTCGATGAATCCGGGCACAACAGAGGCTCCATTAGCATCTATAATTTCTACATTACAGGAATTATCTGTGTATTTTAGGTATTTATCACTACCGCCGACTGCTGTTATATGGTCATCTTCTATGACAAGCCAGTCAGCTGTTTTTCTCTCTGTCATCGTAAGAATTTTTGCGTTTTTTATTAGAGTTCTGTTAGACATAAGGGTCCTTTCTGGTCCTATGTCAAGATTTAGTACAAGTTAAAATGAGGTTTTCCTCATCTTA
>CAUWFN010000057.1:0-9019 GCA_963558075.1 uncultured Clostridia bacterium
TAAGATGAGGAAAACCTCATTTTAACTTGTACTAAATCTTGACATAGGACCAATGCGCATATTCTATCACTTTGTCCATATCAAAGTCAAAGTAAGGCAGCACATCTATTTTGTTTATCAAAAGTACGTCGCATACCTGGAAAATAAGAGGATATTTGAGTGGCTTATCGTGGCCCTCTGGTACAGATAAAATCATCGCATTTTTTACTGCACCTGTATCAAATTCTGCTGGACATACAAGGTTTCCAACATTTTCGAGGACAACTAGATCAAGTTCTTCTGTCCCTAGTTCCCTTATTCCCTGTCTTGTCATATCGGCATCGAGGTGACACATTCCGCCAGTATGCAGCTGAATTGCTTTGATGCCTTTTTCAGATACCTTTGCAGCGTCTACATCTGAATCAATATCAGCTTCCATAACTCCTATTTTCATTTCATCAGAAAGTGCATCAATTGTGCGTCCTAGCAGTGTTGTTTTGCCAGAACCCGGAGATGACATAAGGTTAAGAAGAAAAGTATTTTCCTCCTTTAGCTCGGCTCTCAGCTTTGATGCATCCAGATCGTTATCTGCAAATACGCTTTCTTTTACTTCTATTACTTTGTATTTGTCCATTTTTTCACCCTTAAACTGCGGCGCTGTCAGGCGAGGCTGAAACTAGTCGATTACAGCTCTTGCTGCCGCATCCTTGTAATACTTGAAATCTGTGAAAATTTCGCCCTTGTATGGGTTTGTCTTTGTTTTCTTTGCCTTCCAGATTATGTAACCAAGTGCTACGATATTTACGATTAGCGCAATAGCACTTACAATTGTCATTGCTGTAGGATCTGCGTTGATAGAAGTTCCTGCTTCGATTCCGTTCATTGTTCCATCAGCATATAGTGAAGTGATTGTAGCCCATGGGTAAACTGTTCTTCCATCTGAGAATGTTTCCTGGAATAGAGGGAATACCTGAGCGAACATGCACCAAATTGCAAGTGTGTTTGCACGGTTCATAATCCATCCGCCTTTGTTCCAGAACAGTGCTGCGATTGTTGGCGCAAGAAGAAGTGCAACGCCGCAGAACCATGAATGTGTTGGCAGGCAGTTGTATGTATAAGCAAAGTTCCATACGTCGTAAACTAGGATGTAAACCCAAATCATATCAGGCCAGATCATATCCTTTTTGTCCTTTGATGAGTATACTGCCCACCAACCTGTCATACATAGGATATTTAGAAGACCTGCAATACCGTTCATTACATTGTGCCAGCCACCGTATAGCCATACGCCTTCTGATGACAGCCACCACTGTTCCCAACCTTTGATTGCTGATTCGAAATCACTTGCAACTGCAATAAGAATATTGATTGCTACGATTGCAAATGGAAATGCTCTAAACCAGTGCTTTTTGCCTACGCCCCAGCCGTATTTGATCATCATAAATCCGATACAGCCTGTTAGTGTAGCATATAGTTTAGCGTAGTGGAACCATCCGTTCATGTACAGATGTGTCTGGTTTGTTACTGCCCATTCTGCTCCGCTAGCTGCTGCAACCTGAAGTACGATAAAGTATACTGTCAGGATAGCAGGGATAACACCAAACATAATAAGTACGCCTGTTTTAGTTCTTCTAGAAAATTCGTTTAGCAGAATAAGTCCTAAAAGTACAGCCAGCATTGCAATCCATTTTGCAGCTGCTCCTGCTCCATAAACATGAAATAACATAAAAATACCTACCTTTCATAAATCCCTATATTTTAGCGTGACCCGGCAACCCGGTAACCCGGTGACCCGGCAACCCAGTGACTCGGTAACTCCCTGTCCCGGCAACCCAGTGACTCGGTAACCCGGTGACCCAATCACTTCGCCCTACCGCTCGGTCAGCACGCTTCAATTTCTTTGATCATAAACTGGTTTCCCTGCACCAGATAAGTCCGCTCACTTCCGCAATTTGGACAAATCTTGCCGTGCTCAGTTGTCGCATAAGTGCTCTCACACTCTTCACAATAAGTCACAGCAGGAACAATCTCAATAACAAGCTCCGAATCCTTCAGAAGCTCTTCCTTTGCACTCGCCCACTTCCAGCAGTCAGTCAGATAGTGAGGAATTACAGTGGAGACCTCCCCAAGCTCCACTGTAACTGAGGCAATATCAGTAAGATTGTTTTCCTCTGCAACCTTGTTTACCTTTTTAATTATGTGAAATACAACTCCAAGTTCATGCATCTTATTTCTTTCCCTTTCCGGAGAATTTAATTTTGATAGCCTGCTTAGCGCCATATGGAAGAATATACTTCAGCTTGTCTTCGCTTGGCACCATTTTGCTGGCTTCTGGGAAATCTCTGTGAAGATGAATCGCATCAAATTCGCACTTAGTTGTGCAGACTCCGCATCCGATACACTTGTTTTCGTCAACAACTGAAGCTCCGCAGCTCAGGCATCTTGCGGTTTCAGTCTTGACCTGTTCCTCGGTGAATGTCTTTGATGCATCTCTAAATGATTTTTTGTGGTCAAATGACTCGTCTCTTCCTGGAATCTGTCTAGAAGAATTGTCATAGCTTTCGATGTAGATGTTGTCCTTATCTAGCTCGATAAACTGTCTGCGATTTCTTCCGATAGTCAGGCTTGAGCGTGGCTGAACAAATCTGTGAATCGACACAGCGCCTTCTTTTCCGGCTGCAATTGCATCGATTGCAAATTTTGGTCCTGTGTAGACATCTCCTCCCACGAATACGTCAGGCTCCGCAGTCTGATATGTCAAAGGATCTGCTTTCGCAGCGTTTCCTCTTCCGAGCTCTACACTGCTTCCATCTAGAAGATTTCCCCATTTAATGCTCTGGCCGATACTCATGATTACATTGTCGCATTCAACTGTAATTGTATCGTTTTCGTCATAAACAGGATTGAACTTCTTCTCCTCATCAAATACTGACAGGCACTTTTTCATTACGATGCCTTTAACCTTGCCGTTTTCTGCGAGTATCTGCTTTGGTCCCCATCCGCAGCAAATCTCTACATTTTCTTCTTCTGCCTCTTCGATTTCCTCTAACGATGCAGGCATTTCATCTCTGCTTTCTAGACAGAACATCTTGACAGATTCTGATCCGCATCTTCCGCTTGTGCGGCATGCATCTATGGCAACATTTCCTCCGCCGAGAACTACAGTTTTTCCTTCTACTTTATAGCTTTCGTCTTCGGCTACATTTCTTAGAAGCTCTACGGCTGACATTACGCCCTCTGCATCTTCTCCCTGAACACCGGCAAGTCTTCCGCCTTGGCATCCGATTGCGATGTAAAATGCTTTGAAACCCTGAGCTCTCAGCTCATCTAGTGTAATGTCTTTTCCTACTTCTATGCCTGTTCTAATTTCGACACCCATTTCTTTGATTATGTCGATTTCTGCCTGCACAACATCCTTCTCAAGCTTGAATGAAGGAATTCCGTAAACAAGCATTCCGCCGGCTCTTTCGTTTTTCTCGAAAATTACTGGGCTATATCCCTTTTCGGCTAGATAGAAGGCACATGACAACCCTGCAGGGCCTCCTCCGATAACTGCGATTTTTTCTGGGAATGAACCACTCAGTGAAGGCACAACCTTCTTAGGAACGAATCTTGTCTCAGCATTTAGATCCTGTTCTGCGATGAATCTCTTAACCTCATCGATTGCAATAGCCTGGTCGATGCTTCCTCTAGTGCAGGCGTCTTCGCATCTTCTGTTACAGATTCTTCCGCAAACTGCAGGTAGCGGATTTTCTTTTTTGATTAGGGCAAGAGCATCTGTGTAGCGACCCTGTGCTGCTAGCTTGAGATATCCCTGAACTGCAATATGTGCAGGACATGCTGTTTTGCAAGGTGCAGTTCCAGTGTCGTAGCAATTGATTCTGTTGTTGTCTCTGTAATCCTCATCCCACATGTGAGGTCCCCATGGCACTTCGCTTGGAAGCGGCTGCTTAGGATACTCTACATGACTTTTGTCTTTTAAACAAAGCTTCTGCCCAAGCTTTACTGCTCCTGCTGGGCAATACTCTACGCATCTTCCACAAGCAACGCATTTGTCTGTTTCTACGCGAGCACGGTAAGCAGATGCTGACATATTAGGAGTGTTGAAAAGCTGTGATGTACGAAGGGCGTAGCACACGTTAACGTTACAGTTACAGATAGCAAATATTTTGTTTTCTCCGTCGATATTAGTTATCTGATGAACAAAGCCGTTCTCCTCGGCCTGTCTGAATATATCTAAGGCCTCGTCTCTTGTGATGTAGCGACCGCCTTTGTTTGTTTCTACAACGTAGTCTACCATGTCGCCGACTGCAACGCACCAGCCTTCTGGGTCATCTGCGCAGCCTTCGTCATAAGTCTGTCTAGAATATCTGCATGAGCAAGGGCTCGCTGCATATTTTCCATCGTACTTATCTAGCCAGTATGAAATATGCTCAAGAGAAATGGATTCGTTTTCCATCTCGATTGCCTTTTCTACGGGAATTACATGCATTCCGATTCCTGCTCCTCCCGGTGGAACCATAGGAGTTATTTTTTCTAGTGGCAGTCTACTCATTCTTTCGAAGAATCTGCCAACCTCAGGATGCTCCTGCAGAAGCATTTTGTTCATATTACTGAATTCGGCGTTTCCTGGTACAAACATTGGAAGCACGTACTGTTTCTCGTGTTCTGGGTTTTCCCAGTTATATTCCAAAACTCCTCTTTCGGACATTGTTTCCAGCAGCTCTTCTAGATATGCTGGCTCCATGCCTGTAATCTTAATCATTTGATTCAAAGTCTTTGGCTTTCTAACACCCATTTTGAGCGCCACTTCTGCCATTTCGTCTGTACACATTGCAGCAAGTCCCCAGTATTCTGGATCATATTTTGTAATTTTCTTAAGACCCAGCTTCTGAGGCACTCTGTCTGTAATAAGCTTTGCGAGTTTTACTATAGGTTCGCGTTCAACCTCGTTTTCTATATACTCAGGTATATAGCCTGCCAAATGATCTGCCATAAAAACTCTCCTCTCCATTTACGTATCAATCCTCTCGCCTGTGTGGTATAACCAGTTCATATGTTGCTGCAGGCTAACTGAACTATATTGTCCGGCAAATTGGTCTGCATTATGCAATCTGGTCATACCAGTTTATCGCTATGACTTGATTATATGTTAGAAAATTGTCAATGTCAATGATTAAAAGGATTTTATCTGAATTTTTTGTGTACAAATAAAAAAAGCTACTTGATTTAGTAGCTTTTCAAAATTCCATCTATCAAAAATAATGATATACTTTTCTCTTCTTCACCACAATCACCGTAGAAATTATGAGAGTCAGCCCCTCTGCAACCGGAACTGCAAGCCAAACCCCGTTAATTCCAATAATCATAGGAAGAAGCACAAGGCATCCTGTCAAAATAACAAAAGACCTGAGAAACGAAATTCCTGCAGAAATGACCCCGTTTGACAAGGCCGTAAAAAGCGATGAAACGAGAATATTAAATCCGTTAAACAGAAAACTCACAGCAAAAATATTAAACCCTGAACGTGCAAGATCAAATATGTGAGTCCCCTTTGCTGCAAATACGCCGATTATTGCATCTCCTAAAATATACGATATCAAAACCGTAATAACCGCTACAATCAAAATCGTCCTTGTGCATATTCGAAAAATTCTCTTAAGCTGGGCCTCGTTCTGACTTCCGTAGTTATAACTAATTACCGGCGCAACACCACTAGAAAATCCTAGGTACACAGCGCTCAAAAGAAACTGAGCATAAAGCACAATCGTAATCGCCGCAACACCGTCTTCTCCGGCATAATACAGCATCATAAAATTATAAATCAGCGTAATCACAGACCCTGCAAGGCTGCTCACCATCTCAGACATACCATTTGTGCACGAGTGAAGCAACACCCTAAAATCCCATTTTGGTCTGACGAAATGAAGAAGGCTGTCTGTATCCTTCCAGAAGAACAAAATCCCTGCTGCTGCAGACACCGTGTATCCCATACCCGTTGCAATCGCTGCGCCTTCCACGCCCATGCCACAAGGACCCATAAAAATATAGTCAAAAACTATATTTGTTACGCCGCTTGCGATAGTAAGTATCAGGCTAAGGTTAGGCTTTCCCGCAGTAACAAAAAATGTCATGAAAAGTAGCTGAAGAATTGCAGCAGGTGAAGACAGAGCAAGTATAAACAGATACGTATATGCATAGTCAAACAACCTATCCGTAGCCCCAAGCATCAGCACAAGTTTTTTTACAAATAGAAAATCCACCAAAATACAGATAAGCCCGATAAAAAAGCCCACCAAAATCATCATCGTGAAGTTTTCCTTTGCTTCCTGATCCTTTTTCTCTCCGAGCTTTTTTGCTATTACCGCGCTTCCCCCCGTCGCTAGCATTATCGAAATTCCAATTAGAATCGTAATCGGAGGGTAAACTATGTTAATTGCCGCAAGCGCATCTGCACTTACAAAATTCGCAACAAAAACGCCGTCGACCATCTCATAGCACGACATGCATAGCATAGATATAATTGACGGCAGCGAAAACTTTATCAAAGTCGCTGCGCTGTGTTCTATAGTAAGACTGTTTGCTTTTGTTTCCATATTATAATTCTTCCCCGCTTTTTCCTTTCTCCCTGGTGCAGCAGGCTTACATGTGTTAGACACACTGCCTACTTTCATTTAGCTCGTCTCTCCCAAAAATATTTTCCTGGTAACCAGCAAACCCTGTCTTCCTTATACACTCTGCCACATGAACAAGCCTCTCGTCTGTTATATTATCTAACATCTTGATGCGCCTTTCAGAAAGTTCTTCATTTGATATACAGATTTTATAATCTTTCTCTTCCATATGCCAGTATTCAAAATCACCTTTGTAATAGCGCGAGAGCTTCTGCGCAATCAAAAGTCCCTCGGGGTCAAGATCTCCAGAGTAAAACGCCTTTGTTTGTGACTCAGCCAGAAGGTCCAAAACAATTAGGCTTGCAAGTACTGGTTGCCCGTTCATACACATATATGATTTTTCACCATCGCTATCACACATCAAAGCAAATACTGACGGATTTTCTACAATATATATCTCATCATCAATACAATTCATACTGCTAAGGTCTGCAATAACGTTTAAAGGTAGCTCAAGTACACTCTTCTCCTCAAAAAAACCTTCTATCCCGCTGTGTCTATGTCCATCTTTCTTTCTTGCATGAACATTATAGATTAGAGCAGAGTTAGACATATCGTCAATCATTATGCCTGCATCTAGATAACTTTTCTGCCTCTTATATGAAGGAAAAATCCCAGAAGGGGCAATATATCGGTTTCTCGCAGAGATATCATACTGTATTATCTTGTATAACAGACCTCCGTCAGTAGTGCCTGCATCAAAAGCATGAGGGTTACCACACATTTTGGCTGCAAAAACTGCAAGATACTCCTTTTTTCCAAAGCGATATGGAAGTCTATTAAATATCTCAGCACAAAGAAAAAGCTGCCTACCCCATTCATTGGTATTCTTTCGACCGACTCCTTTTATTATTTCTTCAAAGTCAGACAAGCATTCTTCTGCTGGAGTTTCAGAATACTTCTTCCTAAATGCATCTTCTAGAAAACTTATGCGCTCTTCTAAAATTCTCTCTTCCTCAGCCTTTCCTAGAATCTTTTTCCCAAAGAAATCCTCCAAAATCTCTTCAGGTAAAATTTCCGCATACCGGCTTTGTTCAAGAGCTCTTTCGAATTTATCTGCCGAAATCGTGATGCTTTTTCTGCCATGAAAATTTTTACAGAAAAATCCCTCTAAGGTTTCTATATCAGATGATGATGGTTCTTTTATAACAACGCTTCCTGCAAACTTTCCGTATGAGCGGTATTTTCGGCAAAATCCATCAAAGATTCTTCTCCATATTGGTGCCGATCAAAATATTCAAGACACTCCATTTTCAGTTTTTCTGCATCACAATTTCTAGCCACTTATATTCCTCTTTTCTATATTCCCCTATGCTAGGATTTCAATCCGATTTCGACTCCCCTCTGCTCAACTTCTTCTTCACTGTCAAGTAGCTCTTTGCTGAATCCGTTCCATAAATAAGGTAAAACTGTTACAAATTTCACGTTTCCCGGGCGCACGAGCTGATATATTGCAAGGGCATCTAGCGTGTCGCAATCTCCCCATAAAACCTGGGAATTAATTATAAAATCAAATCCGAACTGTGCCATAAGCCTGAACATATCGCGAATATTTCTATTGTCAACACCTGCAAAAGCCTCGTCTAGACAAATCAGGCGAGGTGCATCTTCTCTTCCACCTTGGTACTTCGCAACTACTGCCGAGAACAAAGGCACATACATCGCCATAGCTTTTTCTCCACCACTGAAAGTTCCAAACACACTGTTTGTAAGTTCCTTCTGGCGTTCTCCCTTTTTCTGCGACATAAGTTCAAATTCAAACCAATTTCTATAATCTAAAGTTTCTTTCATAATTTGATAGAAAGAAACCATACCGCCGCTATCTCCTGCAATTCGTCTCGCCTCTTCAACCTTTGATTTGAAATGAGAGGAAAGAGCTTCTGCTTCCTCCTCGCTCATAACTCTATAGTCTTTTTTTAGCAGCTCAACTAGCTCGCGAGTATCTAGCTGGTCTTCTTTTTCTGCCGTTTTGCTTCTCCATCTCAGGCTCAGCTTAAGACTACTCGATGTATCCATACTATTCATCAAAGCATTCATTTTCTGAACCCACATATTGGATGCATTTATCTTACCGCGTATTTTTCGGCTTACTGTATTTGCTAAAATATCTTCGAACAGCTCTCTATCGCCGTCTTTTATGAGATTTTCTAGTTCAGCGATATCTTCTTCTAGGTGAATCAAAAGACTTGAGAATGAAACTTCTATTCCCTGATACCTTGCAGCAATATCGATTCGCTGCGGTGAATAATCAAAGTATCTACTAGTAGAACTTCCACTGTCAAAGTCATGACTTTCTTTTATATCCTCTGAATCTATAGTACCTGATTCTGATGCTCCAACAGATTTTGCTTTTTCAAGGCTTATCT
>CAUWFN010000058.1:0-8272 GCA_963558075.1 uncultured Clostridia bacterium
TAGCTGACCTTTTAAAAGAATAATCATAAATAGCCTGACTGAGATATAATCGGATCAGGCTTTTTCTTTATCCTAAATACATGGGAAAGAACTGTGAACTATGGTTTTGAGCTGATGATTGTTCTATTTGATATTGCACAAGGTGTAATAAGTACTATACCTTAAATTTATTGTATATGTAGTGTGCGAATAAGTAGAAGGATTAACCATATTATTCACCCACATATTCCGAAAAACTGGTTAATAGTAAACATAGTCACATGTAAAATATTCCGACACATATTCGGTGAAAACCTGAATATGTGTCTGTTTTTTGCTCTAAACAGCTTAATATCAACGGTTTCAGCCAGTGTCCGTAACAAAATCAATAGAACATTTGTTTGAAGAAATTTTTATGCTATGGTATAATTTACATTGAAATTTTGTGGTTAATAGTAACCATAACGATTTTTTAAGTTGGATAAAATAAGAGTAAAAATATGAAATAGTGGTAATAAATATACATATTTATGAAAGGAGAAGGTCACATGGCTGAGTTCAAATTACATGCACCTTTTAAACCTACAGGAGATCAGCCTGAGGCGATAGAAAAGCTTGTAAATGGCTTTAAATCGGGGAAAAGAGCACAGACACTTTTAGGTGTTACAGGCTCTGGGAAGACATTTACTATGGCAAATGTTATAGCCCAGCTAAATAAACCAACACTTATAATTTCTCATAATAAGACACTTGCAGCTCAGCTACATGGAGAAATGAAGGAGTTTTTCCCTGAAAATGCAGTGGAATATTTTGTATCCTATTACGACTATTATCAGCCAGAGGCCTATGTACCTTCAACTGACACCTATATAGAAAAGGATTCACAGATAAACGATGAAATAGAAAAGCTTAGACACTCGGCGACTGCAGCTCTTGCCGAAAGGCGAGATGTAATAATTGTAGCAAGTGTATCGTGCATATATGGTCTTGGAAGCCCTTTTGATTATGAAAACCAGATGCTATCATTAAGACCTGGAATGGAAAAGCCAAGAGATGAGATACTCAGAAAGCTTGTAGACATACAGTATGTGAGAAATGACCTTGCTTTTGAGCGAGGAACGTTCAGAGTGCGCGGGGATATTATAGATATTTATCCTGCAGGGGCAGACCAGGCGATAAGGGTAGAGCTTTTTGGGGATGAAATAGAAACTCTCAAAGAAATGAACCCACTTACTGGAGAAATTTTAGGATATAGAAATCATGTGGCAGTTTACCCTGCATCGCATTACGTTACATCAAAAGAGAAGATGGAAAAAGCCATCGAAACTATAAATGAAGAGCTCGAGGAGCGAATCCAGTGGTTTAAGGATAGAGGAAAGCTCCTAGAAGCCCAGAGAATTGAGCAGCGCACAAGATATGATATCGAAATGCTTAGGGAAGTAGGCATGTGTAAGGGCATAGAAAACTACTCAAGACATATAAATGGTCTAGAGCCAGGTGTAAGGCCCTATACTTTGATTGACTATTTTCCAGATGATTTTATCGTTATGATTGATGAATCTCATGTGATGCTCCCGCAGCTTAGAGCTATGTACGCCGGAGACAGGTCGAGAAAAAGCTCCCTTGTAGAGTATGGATTTAGACTTCCGTCGGCTCTTGACAATAGACCTCTAAGATTTGAGGAATTCGAAGGGCTCGTAAACCAGATTATGTACGTGAGTGCAACACCTGCCCAATACGAAAAGGACGATTCTTATGGAATCACAGCAGAGCAAGTTATAAGACCGACGGGACTTCTTGACCCACCTATAGAAGTGCGCTCTACAGAAGGGCAGATTGACGATTTGATCAAAGAACTCAAGCTGACAGTATCAAAGGGAGAGCGCGCCTTCATCACAACCCTAACAAAGAAGATGGCAGAAAATCTCACAGACTATTTGTCAAATGCAGGTATACGCGTAAGATATCTTCATTCAGAAGTCGATACATTAGAAAGACTAGAAATCATAAGAGACTTAAGACTTGGAGAGTTTGATGTTCTTGTGGGAATCAACTTGCTCAGAGAGGGACTTGACATACCTGAGGTTTCCCTTGTTGCAATACTAGATGCCGATAAAGAAGGATTCCTGCGTACTGAGACATCCCTGATTCAGACAATCGGCAGAGCCGCAAGAAACGCAGACGGCCGTGTTATAATGTATGGGGATTTTGTTAGCAAAGCTATGCAGTCTGCAATAGATGAGACGCAGCGTCGACGTGATATCCAAAGTAGATATAATGAGGAGCACGGTATCGTCCCAAAGACGATCAAAAAGTCTGTTCGCGAGGTTATCGAGGCGACAAAGAGTGCAGAATCTGTAGAAAAGGACAAGAAAAAGAAAGCTGTCGAAATGACAGAAAAAGAGCGAAAGGATTATATAAAGGAGCTGGAAAAGGAAATGAGGGCAGCGGCGGCGGATTTGCAGTTCGAGCGAGCTGCACAGCTGCGTGACCTTATACGAGAATATAACGGAGATAGAAATAATGGGAAAAGATAACATATATATTAAGGGTGCTAGAGAAAACAATCTCAAGGGAATAGATGTAACTATTCCAAGGGATCAGTTTGTTGTGCTTACTGGACTTTCCGGTTCAGGCAAATCATCTTTAGCATTTGATACAATTTATGCAGAAGGTCAGAGAAGATATGTAGAGAGCCTTTCGGCTTACGCAAGACAGTTCCTCGGCCAGATGGAAAAACCAAATGTGGAGTCAATAGAGGGGCTTTCGCCTGCAATCTCTATCGACCAAAAAACTACGAGCAAAAATCCGCGTTCCACAGTAGGTACAGTGACAGAAATTCACGATTACCTAAGACTTATGTATGCGAGAATCGGAAAGCCTCACTGCCCTGTGTGCGGTAAGCCAATCACAAGCCAGACAGTTGATCAGATAGTGGATTCGATTATGTCATATCCAGAAGGAACAAAGATAATCGTCATGGCACCTGTAATCCGTGAGCGAAAAGGGGAGCACGAGAAGATTATCGAAAGAATCCGAAAAGAAGGCTTTACTAGAGTTAGAATTGACGGAGAAACAAGGCTCATAAATGAGGAAGAAATAAAGCTAGATAAAAAGTTTAAGCATACTATAGAAATAGTTGTAGATAGAATAGTTGTAAAAGAAGGTCAGGAGAGCAGAATAGCAGAAGCCTGCGAGCTTGCAATGAAGCAGGGCGATGGTCTTGTTATAGTAGATTTTAGAGACCATGATTATGCTGAGGAAAAAACTTATTCAACAAAGCTTGCTTGTCCAGAGCACGGAATAAGCATCGAGGAGCTTGAGCCTAGAATGTTCTCTTTCAACAGTCCATTCGGAGCATGCCCTGAGTGTAACGGTCTTGGGTTTACGCAGAAGATTGACCCTGAGCTCATCATTCAGACTGATAAGAGTATACCAGAGGGAGCACTAGGGAAAATCTTTGCTTCCATGGAGTTTACAGGTTTTTATAGACAGGTTATAGATGCCCTAGCTGCGGAGCACGGAGTTGATATTAACGTGCCATACAAAGACTTGCCGGAAAAGTTTAGACATGAACTTCTCTATGGTACAGGAGATAGAAAGCTTAACTATGTATATGTAAGTAGAAATACAGGCTCAGAATCTAAGAGAAATCATCCATTCGAAGGAATGATAAATAATCTCGAAAGAAGATATAGAGAAACTAATTCTGATTTCATGAAAGAGAAAATCCAAAAATACATGAAGATCAGCAATTGCACTGCTTGCGGCGGAAGAAGGCTTAAGCCGGAGGTCCTTGCAGTAACAGTTGGTGGAAAGAACATTGCAGAGGTTTCTGATATGTCGATTCGTAGCGCTTTTGATTTTATATCAGGACTTGAGCTGAGCGAAAAGGACGAAATGATTGCGTCCCAGATCATAAAGGAAATCAAAGAAAGACTGAACTTCCTTATCAATGTAGGCCTTGATTATCTGACTCTTTCAAGAAGCAGCGGTACATTATCCGGTGGAGAATCCCAGCGTATAAGACTTGCAACTCAGATTGGTTCAGGACTTACAGGTGTCCTTTATATTCTCGATGAACCAAGCATAGGACTTCATCAGAGGGATAACGATAGGCTTCTTGCTACTTTGAGAAGGCTTACAGACCAGGGAAATACTTTGATTGTTGTTGAGCATGATGAGGACACAATGTATGCGGCAGATCATATAATAGACATTGGACCTGGAGCTGGAATAAATGGGGGAGAGCTAGTTGCCCAGGGAAGCGTTGATGATATCAAAGCCTGCGAAAAGTCAGAGACTGGTCTATATCTTTCTGGAAAGAAAAAAATACGCGTTCCAAAGGCTAGACGTGATGGAAACGGTATGACAATTGGCATACGCGGAGCACGGGCTAATAACCTAAAAAATATAGATGTAGATATCCCTCTTGGAAAGTTTGTTTGCGTTACAGGCGTTTCCGGCTCAGGAAAGAGCAGTCTGATTAACGAAATACTATACAAGGGAGCATCACGCATTGTAAACAGAACACAGGAAATTCCTGGGGAGCACGATGAGATTACGGGCCTAGAAAATATAGATAAGATTATCAATATAGACCAGTCGCCGATAGGAAGAACCCCAAGATCAAATCCTGCAACATATACGGGAATGTTTACTCACATAAGGGATTTGTTTGCTAATCTTCCAGAGGCTAAAATTAGGGGCTTTGAAAAAGGACGTTTCAGCTTCAACGTAAAGGGCGGTAGATGCGAAGCATGTAGTGGAGACGGAATAATCAAAATCGAGATGCATTTTCTTCCTGATGTATATGTTCCGTGTGAGGTCTGCAAAGGCAAACGATATAACAGAGAGACACTAGAGGTTAAATACAAGGGCAAGAGCATTTTTGATGTACTTGATATGAGCGTAGAGGAAGCCCTAGAGTTTTTCAAAAATATACCTAGCATATACAAGCAGCTTAAGACTCTTCATGATGTTGGACTTGACTATATTAAGCTTGGGCAGCCATCGACTCAGCTTTCTGGTGGAGAAGCTCAGAGAATTAAGCTTGCAACAGAACTATCAAAGCGGAGCACGGGCAAAACCTTATATATACTAGATGAGCCAACAACTGGACTTCACTTTGCTGATGTAGATAAGCTTATTGCGGTGCTCCAGAAACTTACAGATGCAGGTAATTCTGTAGTAGTAATCGAGCACAATCTAGATGTAATAAAAAGTGCAGACTATCTAATCGATTTAGGACCAGAAGGCGGTACAGGTGGAGGAACGATAGTAAAAGTTGGAACGCCAGAGGAAATCGCTAAATGTGAAGAATCATATACAGGACACTTCCTTAAAAAAATCCTATAGAGCAAACACACAAATAGTGATATAATGTAAGATACAGCGACTAGAAAAAGCTGATATGAGCACATTTGCTTTGTGCCGGTAAAGAATGTAAAGGAGAACTATTCCAATGGTTAAAGAAGAAAACCTGACACTGCTAACAGATTTTTATGAAATTACAATGGCAAACGGATATCTAAAGTCAGGTATTGTAGATGATATTGCTTATTTTGACATGTTTTTCAGAAAAGTTCCAGAAGGTGGCGGCTTTGCTATAATGGCCGGACTTGAACAGATGATTGACTACCTGAAAAACCTGAACTTCACAGACGAGGATATAGAATTCCTGAGAGCAAAGGGTAGCTTCTGCGAGGAGTTTCTTGAATATCTCAGAGATTTCAAATTCGAATGTGACGTGTGGGCAGTTCCAGAAGGAACACCGATTTTCCCACATGAACCAATTGTCACTGTAAGAGGACCTGTTATCCAGGCACAGTTTGTAGAAACTATGATTCTTCTTACAATAAATCATCAGAGCCTTATCGCTACTAAATCAAACAGAATCGTAAGAGCAGCCAAAGGCCGTCCTGTAATGGAGTTCGGAACAAGAAGAGCTCACGGAACAGCAGCTGCTGTATTTGGTGCAAGAGCATCATATATCGGAGGATGTGCAGGAACTGCATGTGCAATCGCAGACAGAAAATACGAGATTCCGGCTCTTGGAACTATGGCTCACAGCTGGGTTCAGATGTTCGAATCAGAATACGAAGCGTTCAAGGCATATGCTGAGATTTATCCTGACAACTGCATACTTCTAGTTGACACATACAATGTACTGAAATCAGGCGTTCCAAACGCTATTAAAGTTTTCAAAGAAGTAAAACCAAAGAAAATCGGTATCAGAATAGACAGTGGAGACATCGCATATTTGACAAAAAAAGCGAGAAAAATGCTTGATGATGCAGGTCTTCCTGAGTGCAAAATCACTATTTCAAACTCACTAGACGAATACCTTATCAGAGACGTACTTCTCGAAGGTGCTCAGATTGACTCCTTTGGTGTTGGCGAAAGACTTATTACTGCAAAGTCAGAACCAGTATTCGGCGGCGTGTACAAGCTAGCGGCACTGGAAAAAGACGGCGTAATCGTTCCAAAGATTAAAATCAGTGAAAATATAGAAAAGATAACAAACCCTGGATTCAAAACAGTATATAGACTCTTTGACAAGACAAACAACAAAGCTCTTGCAGATGTAATCACACTGCACGACGAAGTCATTCCGGAAGTTGATGGCTATGAAATCTTTGATCCAAAAGCTATATGGAAGAAAAAGAAGCTGAGCAACTTCTATGCGAAGGAGCTTATGGTTCCTATTTTCGAACACGGAAAATGTGTTTACGACTCACCATCCATAGAGGAAATCAGAAAACACTGCGAAGAGCAGATTGGAACTCTGTGGGATGAGACTTTGAGATTCGAAAATCCGCAGACATACTACGTGGATTTATCTCAGAAGCTGTACGATGTAAAAAAAGACCTGATTGAGGAGCATCATTAATACATGACTCATGTAATAATTTTTGCATATGTTGCTGCAATAATGCTTGCAGTAGCGGCAGTGACTGTTCACTGGCTCTCAAGTAAGGGCGACAAAGAAGATGCTCTAAAAGTAAGTAGACCGTTTATCACAGGGCTTCTAGTAATGAACATATATGACTTTGTAATTTTTTACTATGTTCATATCATGACAGGAGGCCGTGTCAATACACTTCTGAGTATAGGTGATTGTCTGATTGCTCTTCTCGTTGTATTTTGGATTGAGATGAGCGTGAAGGCAGATAAAAGCGGAAGACTAGGGAAAATAGCTAAGTTCGCGAAGAAATACTTTGTTGCATATATTGTGATATGGATAGTGGCTAGAATACTATGGCCAAATCATTATTTACTAAGGGTTGTTATCGATATACCGTATATGATTATGCTTGTCGCTTGTGTATCTCGAAGCGTGATAGGTGCATCGAGTGATTCTAAGATGAAGGAAGACGTATCTCAGAGCGAGGCGAGTGAATCTAAGAATGAAACTAGTGTATCTAGGAGCGAGACTGGTGCAGCATCAGAAACTTGCGAGGCTTCAAATTCAGATGAAAAATCATCTGTGAATCGCGCTGGAGGTAAATTTGATTTCAGAATGTACAGATTTACAGTTACAGTATGTCTATTTCTGATTTACGGGATTTATCTTTTGAGTGAGATGGGAGTCAAGCTTGCAATATTCAGTGTAATGGATTTTACTGTTTTCTTATGGCTTCTCATAAGTTGCGCAAACGTATTTTATATATATAAGCGCGATTTTAAGAAAATCTATGCGGAGCGTCCTCCTGAGGAGATAAGTGCAGAGGATGCAATCAGAAATGTTGCAGTCAAAAAATCCCTTACTGCCCGCGAGTCAGAAATCCTCAAGGAAATATACGACGGAAAATCTAATACAGAAATTGCCCAAAAACTTTTCATATCAGAAAGTACAGTAAAGGCTCACGTATATAATTTGTTCAGAAAGCTCGAAACAAAGAGCAGGCTGGACGCTGTGAGAATTATACGAGAGGAACGAAAACAGGGAAATAAGGAATAGGATTAACAAAGCAAAAACAGGGTCACTTAGGCCCTGTTTTTTGTGCGCAGCTTTAAATGTAAAACTACTAGCTTAGTGAAGTGAACCATTTATTCGGATACCAAAATATCGGAGGTTCATTTCATAGCCGGAAGCTTTTATTTTACGATTGAGATTTTTGATAGGCGGAAAAAGAGCTTTCCGAGAGCATGTTCCTGAAGGCTTAGGTATTCCTGCTCTGTTACTTTTTCTCCGTAATTAAGTATTTCCATATTTCCGCTTACACCTTCGATGAAAATATCAGAAGATGTGAAGCCGTTTTTGATATAAAAGCGTCTTCTTGCAACTCTC
>CAUWFN010000059.1:0-7808 GCA_963558075.1 uncultured Clostridia bacterium
TCACAATAATGATTGACATGTTTTCAGAATTATTTTAATATATGAATAACAAAATGTGCCAGTATTAATAACAACATTTATGAAGGAGGTATATTATGTGGGGACATATTTTAGACTTTGACAATCCTTTAATCGGCGCTGATAATACGTGGGTTCTCATGGCCATTACTTTTGGATGGGTTGCATTTTCAATTTATGCAGAACAGAAATGGTAGTGGGCTGCAAAGATGTCCGGCGCAATCGTCGCGCTTATAGGCGCGCTAGTTTTAACAAATCTTGCTATTATTCCAACTCATGCCCCATTCTTTGATGATATAATTTGGGGATATGTTGTACCAATGGCAATTCCTCTTCTTCTGCTTCAGTGCGATCTCAAAAAGATCGGAAGAGATTCCGGAAAACTTCTGATTCTTTTCCTTGTTGGTTCAGTCGGCACAGTTGCAGGTTCTATAATAGGTGCAAAGGTTCTTGGTGACCACATACCACATATGGCAGGTATAGCTGGTATGATGACAGGATCCTATATAGGCGGAGGAGTTAACTTTGCTGCACTTGCAGGAGCCTTTGATGTTCCAGGAGAGATGATTTCTGCTACAACAGTTGCAGATAATCTTCTTATGGCTCTTTATTTCTTTGTTCTCGTTTCAATACCTGGAATCGCATTTTTCAGAAAGCACTACTCCCATCCGTTTGTAGATGAAGTAGAACAAAACGGTATTAGCGACGAAAGCAAAACAATTGCAGCAGCATACTGGGGCAAAAAGGATATTTCACTTCTTGACATATCAATTAATATGGCGATAAGTGGAGTAATCGTTGCAGTATCAAAAATCCTATCGGGAATTTTTGCAGAAATTATTCCTACATCTAATGCAGTATTTAAGATGATTAACGCACTTTTAGGTAATCAGTATCTAATTATTACTACTATAGCTATGATTATAGCCACAGTTTTCGCTTCAAAGGTAGAAAAGGTATCAGGTTCACAGGAAATCGGTACATGGCTTATTTATCTATTCTTCTTTGTAATTGGAGTTCCTGCTTCAATTGTAGAAGTTGTTGTAAATGCACCTATAGTTCTTGTATTCTGTGCAATAATCGTTATTATAAACATGACTATCTGCCTTGTTGTAGGTAAACTATTCCATTTCAACCTAGAGGAAATTATTCTTGCATCAAATGCAAATATAGGCGGTCCTACAACCGCAGCCGCAATGGCTATCTCCAAAGGTTGGATAAAACTTGTAGGTCCTACAATGCTTGTAGGTACACTAGGATATGTAATAGGAACATACCTCGGCATATTTGTCGGCAACTTGCTATAAACTGACTTATATGTAATATTTAATACTTGTTTTGTACGGATAAAAAAAGAGGTGTTATACTATGATTTTTGATGGACATTCAGATATTTGGACTGATGTGACGATTAAATCACTCGAAGGGGAAAGTCATATTCTAGACAAATATCATAAGGACAAACTTAAAGAAGGCGGTATAGAAGGAAGCATATTCGTTATATGGGTAGATCCGCCTAACGATGCTGACCCTGTTTTCCGAACAAAGCAGATAAAAACCGCTATAAAAAAGGAAATGAGTGAAAGTAGCGATTTTGTTGTAGTCCATAATTACGAAGAAATGATGAAAGCACGTAAAGAAGGCAAATTCTACATCATTATTGGAATCGAAGGACTTTCTGCTATAGGTGAAGATATTGACAAGATTAACGAATACTATGACTTCGGCGCACGACATGCAATGCTTACATGGAACGAGCAAAACATGCTCGCAACAGGTGTACAGGGTGACCCTAGCAGAGGTCTCACAGAAGCAGGAAAACGTGCAGTCAAAAGAATTCAGGATCTTCATATGCTGATGGATGTATCACATATCAACGAAAAATCGTTTTGGGATGTTCTTGACATTACAACAGGACCAATAATTGCATCACACTCAAATGCAAAAGCTCTTACACCGGCTTCGAGAAATCTAACGGATGATCAGCTTCTCAAAATACGTGATACTGGGGGACTTGTAGGAATTAACTCATTCAACCTTTTCGTAAGTCAAAATATAGAGGAGCAAACAATCGAAAACCTTGTAAAGCATATCGTATATATATGTGACAAAATTGGACCTGAGCACGTTGGGTTTGGGTTCGACTTCTTCGAATTCCTGTCAACGGAATCAATGGCCTCTTACAGTGATCAGGATACATCTTATACTGTAGGCTTTGAAGACTGCAGAAAGGTTCCTTATCTCATTGAGCTACTGAAAAAAGAAGGCTTTACAAATGACGAGCTTGAAATGATTTCATACAAAAACTGGCACAATCTAATAAAAAAGGTAATAGGATAACTTTTTGAATTCCCTATAATAACAAAACACCTCTGCAAACAGTATAACTCCAGCAGAGGTGTTTTGATGTATTAAACTTTATAATATTTAAAAGAAGCGTGGCGTCATAGCCCAGATAGAAAGGCTTTCCTCTTTTTCTTTGTTGAGGTAGTAATGGGGAAGTGTGCTTTCAAAATATATGCTGTCACCTTCCTCTAACTCATAATCTTCGCCGTCTATATTTACAGTAAGCTTTCCTTTTAGAACATAGCCGCATTCCTCTCCAGTATGCGTGATTCCCTCTTCAGGACGATACTTTTCGTTATTCTGTAGTGTAACCTTTATAAAATCAATCATATGACTTCCCTTACCAGGAGAAAGCATTTCATATGTATTCAAATCTTGATTTACTACAATTTTACGATATTCGCCTTTTCTCTGAACAATACACTGTTTATGCTCTTCAAAGAAATAATTTATGCTCACATCAAGTGCAAGAGCAAGTTTCCAAAGGCACGCAACAGATGGACTTACTTTTCCAGACTCAATTTGGCTTATCTGCCCTGTGCTTACTCCGCTTTCTTCAGAAAGCTTTTTCATGCTCATCTTTTTTTGTGTTCTCAAATATTTAAGTTTACTACTTATATCAAAATTCATTTTTTATCCTTTGTACTGTGTTGCCGCAACTGCTCTCTTCCAGCCTGCAAGTCCGTTTTCACGCTTTTCTTCATCCATCTTTGGATTGAATACTTTGTCAATTTGCCAGTTCTGAACGATTTCATCTGTGTTTTTCCAGTAGCCTGTTGCAAGACCTGCTAAATATGCAGCTCCGAGAGAAGTCGTCTCGATACATACAGGTCTGTACACGTCTTTGTTTAGGATGTCAGACTGAAACTGCATCAAGAAGTTGTTTGCACATGCTCCGCCGTCAACCTTGAGTGCTACAAGCTCTTTTCCCATGTCAGATGCCATGGCCTCGAGAAGATCGCTACACTGATATGCCATCGATTCTAGAGCTGCTCTTACAATATGGTTTTTGTTCGTTCCACGTGTAAGACCAAAAATGCTACCCCTAGCATATGGGTCCCAGTACGGTGCACCAAGTCCTACAAATGCGGGAACAATATATACTCCACCTGTATCCTCCACGCACAGAGCCATTTTTTCTGTTTCTGAGGCTTTTTTTATCAGCTTAAGCTCATCTCTAAGCCACTGAATTACAGCTCCACATACGAATACTGAGCCTTCTAGAGCATAGTTCACTTTGCCATCAAGGCCCCATGCAATCGTAGTCAGAAGTCCGTTCTTTGATTCTACCGGTGTCTCACCTGTATTTAAAAGCAAGAAGCATCCTGTTCCATAAGTACTCTTTGCTGTACCCGGTTCAAAACATGTCTGACCGAACAAAGCAGCCTGCTGGTCACCTGCAGCTCCTGCAATTTTGATTGGACCGCCAAACTGAGCATTAGTTGTCTCTCCGTATACCTCACTAGATGGTCTTGGCTCTGGAAGCATGCATTTTGGGATATCCAAAATTTCTAATATCGCATCGTCCCAGTCAAGCGTATGAATATTAAACATCATGGTTCTTGACGCGTTTGAGTAATCTGTAATATGAACGCTTCCGCCCGTCATCTTCCATATTAGCCATGTTTCGACTGTTCCAAACAGAAGATCTCCAGCCTCAGCCTTTTCTCTTGCGCCTTCGACATTTTCCAAGATCCAGCGTAGTTTTGTTCCGCTGAAATAAGGGTCAATCAGAAGACCTGTCTTTTCCTTGATTTTATCTTTTAGGCCGCGTTCAATAAGCTCATCACAATACTGCGCTGTTCTTCTGCACTGCCACACAATAGCATGATAGACTGGTTCACCCGTATTCTTGTCCCAGACAATTGTAGTTTCTCTCTGGTTTGTAATTCCGATTGCATCAATGTTTTTAAATGTGGCACCTGCTTTGATCATTGCCTCAAATGCAACTGTCATCTGAGTTGACCAGATTTCATTTGCGTCATGCTCAACCCATCCTGCTTTCGGATAGTACTGCTTGAACTCCTTCTGAGCTACGCTGATCTGATTGCCTTTTTTGTCGTAGATTATACATCTTGAACTTGTTGTACCCTGGTCAAGTGCCATAATATACTTTTTCATTTTTCTCCCCCTTAGCTTTTGTAGCTTTTCTGCTTTGCAGCTTTTTTGCAGGCAGCGCGATTAAATTTGTCAGGCGTCTCGCTGAACCTACAATTTTTATTATATATATCAGCTTTTATACAAAAACTGACATTATACCATTAGAAATATCTATGCCGTATTCTCCAAGGCGAAGGCGATTCATTTCCTTATCGTATATCAAAAGTCCCCTGTCAAAGTAAGGCTTAAGCTCCGTCTGGCACCTAGCATATACGTCCCAGAACTTCTGTCCATACTTTTCGCTAAACTCGGTTAAAGAAATTCCTTCTGCCTTTCTGAGTCCTGTAAAAACAAACTCCGACATATCGTCTTCTAGCGTGTTCACATGAAACTCAGGATATGGCCCTTCTGTAAACCTCGCTCCTTCTATGTACGATGAAGCTGTAGGCCCAATCCCGATATATTCGTCCATAGACCAATACTTTAGGTTGTGTCTGCATTCAAACCCAGGCTTTGCACAGTTTGAAATTTCGTAGTGCATGTAGCCTGCTTCTTTGAAAAATTCTATCGCCCTGTGATACATATCCCGGTCTAACTCGTCAGGAACCTCCTCGATTTCGCCCCGTCTAAACATCTCAAAAAACGGCGTTCCCTCCTCTAGCTGAAGACTGTAAAAGGAAATATGCTCCGGCCCAAGTCTTATAGCTCTTCTGAGGGTATCCTCCCAGATTTCCATCGTATGACCTGGCACGCTGAACATAAAATCAAGATTTATATTATCAAATCCGGCTGCTCTCGCCTGCTTGAAATTTTTCTCAAACTCCTCTGCAGTATGTATCCTACCAAGTCTTCTGAGTATGCCATTATCCAGAGACTGAACCCCCATAGAAAGGCGATTTATCCCCGCCCTTTTGTACGAACAAAGCTTCTCGCCTGTAAGTGTCCCTGGATTTGTTTCTATTGTGATTTCACAATCATCTGCAATATCAAAGCTTTCTCTTAGGCAGTCGAGTATTTTCTCAACAGTCGAGCTAGAAAGCACCGATGGAGTGCCTCCTCCTATAAATACAGAATCAACCAGATAATTTTTTCTCTGATTTTGAGATTCTAATATCTTATCATCAATATCGTTAGATTCACAAATACATGTATCATCATTAAATCCGTAAGCTTCAGTAAGCTTTCCGTATCTTTTGCCATATTCTATGATATCTTCGATTATTCCATCAGCATATTCTGCCTCAGCCTCAGGAGTAAGCTCTCCTCCGCTTGAGTAAAACCCGCAGTAGAGGCACTTTGATTTGCAAAATGGAACGTGAATATATATTCCTACCTTATTTGTTGTCGTCATATTTGAGTACTGCTGTGAAAGCTTCCTGAGGCACTTCTACCTTACCGAACTGTCTCATACGCTTCTTTCCTTCCTTCTGTTTTTCTAACAGCTTTTTCTTACGGGAAATGTCACCGCCGTAGCATTTTGCTATTACATCCTTACGATATGCTTTTACAGTTTCTCTTGCGATTACCTTCTGACCAACTGCAGCCTGAATAGGAACCTCAAACTGATGCATAGGAATGATTTCCTTAAGTTTTTCGCAAACAAAACGTCCTCTGTTGTATGCCTTTGACTCATGAACGATCATGGAGAATGCGTCCACTAAGTCTTTGTTCAGAAGAACGTCCATCTTAACTAGGTTTGATTTTTCGTATCTTATGAACTCATAGTCAAGGGAGCCGTAGCCTCTTGTCTTTGATTTTAGGGCATCGAAGAAGTCATAGATAACCTCATTGAGCGGAAGCTCGTAGTGAAGCTGAACTCTAGTTTCTGTTATATATTCCATGTGCTTCATGGTTCCTCGTCTATCCTGGCAAAGCTCCATGATTGAACCTACATATTCCTTAGGAATCATTATATCTGCCTTTACTATAGGCTCCTCTATATGATCGATTTCTGTTTGAGGCGGAAGGTTTGTCGGATTCTGAATCATCTCGATGCTTCCATCATTCATTACAACCTTGTAAACTACACTTGGTGATGTTGTAATTACACCTAGCTTAAATTCTCTTTCTAGTCTTTCTACGATGATTTCCATGTGAAGAAGTCCAAGGAATCCGCATCTAAAACCAAAGCCTAGCGCCGTTGATGTCTCTGGCTCGAAAATGAACGCAGCATCATTTACCTGAAGCTTTTCTAGTGCATCTTTTACGCTTTCGTATTTTTCGCCTTCTGCCGGATAGATACCGCAATATACCATCGACTGTACTTTTTTGTACCCTGGCATAGGCTCTTCTGTAGGGTCTGAATCTAGCGTAATTGTATCACCAACACGAGCATCTCTTACCTGTTTGATACTTGCGCAGATATATCCTACCTCTCCAGCT
The DNA here is from genome assembly GCA_963558075.1 of uncultured Clostridia bacterium. Lineage (GTDB taxonomy): Bacteria > Bacillota > Clostridia > Peptostreptococcales > Anaerovoracaceae > CALHKP01. Next base: position 6,847 of record CAUWFN010000059.1, read on the forward strand.
CTTAGGAATTTTGCAGGAACATGGCCCGGAGCCATAACTCCTACTTCTGTGACCTCGTACTTTTTATTTGTATTCATCAGTCTGATAGTGTCTCCTACCTTAACCTGACCATCAAAGATTCTCGCATAGATAACTACACCCTTGTAGTTATCATAAACAGAGTCAAAGATAAGAGCCTTGAGCTTTCCATTTATGTCTCCTGATGGAGCAGGAATTGTCTGAACAACTGCCTCAAGAAGGTCTCCTATTCCTGTACCCTCCTTAGCTGATACAAGAGGGGCATCCTGAGCATCAATTCCTATCATTTCTTCTATTTCTTCTTTTGTTTCATCAGGTCTTGAGCTTGCAAGATCTATTTTGTTTAGGCATGGAAGAATCTCAAGATCTTCGTCCATAGCAAGGTAAACGTTTGCCATAGTCTGAGCTTCTACGCCCTGTGTAGAGTCAACTACAAGAACCGCACCCTCACACGCTGCAAGGCTTCTTGATACCTCGTAGTTAAAGTCAACGTGGCCTGGTGTATCGATTAGGTTAAATATATATTCGTTTCCATCTTTTGCCTTGTAAACAAGTCTTGTAGTCTGAAGCTTGATTGTGATTCCACGCTCTCTCTCAAGATCCATGTTATCAAGGAACTGCTCTTTCATGTCGCGGTGTGCAACAAGGCCTGTATTTTCGATGATTCTATCAGCCAGTGTTGACTTACCGTGGTCAATATGAGCTATGATACTAAAGTTTCTTATATATTTCTGGTAATCCATTAAATTTTATCTCTCCTTTTTGGATAATTTGTTTTCCTATTTAAAATTTGTCTAAGACTTTCCTTTTGAATTTTCCACGCATATTTTCGTAAACTTCAGCTAAAAAGTCTTTGATTTGCACTGTTAAAAATGCATAAGTCGATACATTTTATTATATGATAAAACCCTTTGATTTTCAAGAAGTATTGAGATGAAGCCTTG
>CAUWFN010000060.1:0-6846 GCA_963558075.1 uncultured Clostridia bacterium
GCTTTTTACACCCCTCTATTTTTGAGTTCAAACTTACAGCTAACCGGAAGTTTCATTTTTTTGTTCATGAATCTCCTAGTTTGCCATGCTCTACTTTGATTTTTTCTTTATATTTTCTCTCAGCTTAACTACGATTTCATCATGGTCATTTGACTGCAGTTTAGGGAACGCCTTGAGCAGTCTCTTGCCTGTCTTATGCTGCATATCGAACTGGCGAACAAGTTCCTGAGCTCTTTCCTCTCCAAGCTTTCTGAGTTCCGCTTTCTTTTCTTCGCTGATTTCCTTAAGCTCAAGCACCTTTGCATGATTCTTTTCTCTTAAATCAATACCAGTCATCATATTTTCGAAAATATTTTCTCCGATTTGATCAGAAATCTTGTGAAGCTCTGCTGCAATTTCGTCGAGATTTTCCAGACGTCTGTTCCACTTTCGAATTCCAGAAACAGTTACATAGATATCTGCCAAAAGCGCACCTGTAAGTACTGTAAGAATAATAACTCCCAGAAGATGCGGTATGAGCGTTAGAAGACCGTATAACAACGGATGAACAAATTCAACAATTGCAACACACACAACGCCCCATATCAAAGAAAATAGAAGGCACACATATCCGCCTATATTAAGAGGCATTTTGGAATAATCCCACCATCTGTGATGAAAAAGCTTTTCAAGCGCAAACCCTGTCACCCACTCAAGAAGAGTTACAAGGATTGTCGATGCAATGTAAAGGAAAACTATATGGCTGCTAAGAGGCTCAAGCACTGCAACAACCACAGTTACACCTACACCGTAAATCGGACATATCGGTCCATTCAAAAATCCACGGTTTACAAACTGGCGCTGTTTAGCCGCAGCAAAAGCGACCTCCGTGCACCATCCGAGAAAACCGTAAGTAAAAAAGTTTAAAAGTATATCGTATATAGTCATTAATCTACCCTCCCAAATACAGTTTACACTAAAACCGCACGCTCATATATGTCAATCATGTGAAAATTGCATGTGTGAAAGGTGAAAGCAAAGGCTCGCCAACACGATTATTTAGAGGTTTCATTTTTTCTACCCACACAATTATTTAGAGGTGGTTTTTTGAAACCCACACGATTATTTAGAATACCTAAAAGAAACCCGAAAGGATTAGTGCCTTCGGGTTTCGTAATAACCAAATATCGTATTTTTATTATATAAATCGTTTTCTGTTATATGTTGTTTCTCTATTTTATGAGAATGCCTGAACTGCTGTAATCAGCGCAATTACAACGCCCACAACAGCTTCTCCTCCAAGAAGACCTGATGCAATAATCTGGCCCTTTGCACTCTTTTCGAATGCAGGGAAGAATTTTTCTGTAACAAATCGGAGCGCTCCTCCGATAAATGCTGTTGCTGACATATAGAATGGAAGATATACTCCAAGTCCAAGTGTCATAACAGGGAAGTTAACAAAGTAAAGTGCAATCGCCGCTACAAGTCCGATAACAAAAGCAGGAACGTGTGAAATTCCGCCTACCATAGCAGCTACAGCATTAGCCTGTGCAGCTGTAAACATAGTTCCTTCTGAGAAAACAGAAGAACCATAAGCTTTGACTACTGCAACCAGTACAAATACTGACACAAATGCCCCGATTACACCACCAACAGCCTCTGCATACCACTGAGCTTTTGCATTTGATTTTAGAATATATCCTTCTTTGAAGTCATTCATTACATCGCCTACAAGTCCGCATGCTACTGCAACAACTGCTGCGATGAAGAAGCCTTCAGTCTGACCGATTGAGCTTATCGCCTTTGCTGCAATCAGAACTATGATACCGAAAATTTCCATCGGATTAATTCCTGACTGACCTACGCACTGTGCTGACATTGCAGTTGCAAGCCATACGCCGAGGATTGTAACTACAGAAGCAACAAATCCCATGTCACATAGGAATGTGAAGATGAATACCATGATAACCATTACAAATGGAGCCCATCTCATTGGAATTATAGAATCTCCAGCGTTGTTTTTGCTGAACATAGCGCCGAAAATTTCCTTTGATTTTGGAAGGATACCCTTGAGCAAAATGCCCACGCCTGTACCTACCATCAGGCCGATACCAAGTGACTGCTTGATGTTATTCGCCTGTACCATATCGAAAAGTCCTGTGCTCTGACCACCGATGAGAATTCCAACATCGCCTATCAAAGCACCCAGAAACCATACTCCTATAGCAACAGGTCCGACAATGTATCCGATTGACACTAGCATAGGTGAAAGCCATACGCCGCCGGCTGAGCCGTAGCTCATCATTTTGCTGCTCATGAGAGTTGCCGGAATTTTTCCGAACCAGTCTCTGATAACTGTAAATACTGCTGCAATACCCATAGAAGCAAAAAGTGTTCCGGCTTTTTTGCCGCCTTCGTCACCAACCTGCAGCGTTTCTGCAGCCGCCTGCCCCATAGCATAAGGCAGTTCTTTTGTTTCTACGAAATATTTTCTAATTAACGCTGTGAAAATAAGTCCAAGAATTACTCCACAAAGTGCAATCACAAGAAGCTTAAGTGTGCTTACTTCCGCCTGCGGATTGAGTATCCAGATTCCCGGAATTGTGAATGCAAGTCCTCCAGCAACCATTGCGCCTGCTGACATTGCTGTGTGAGTTACGTTAATTTCGTTAAGATTTGTGTTTCCAAGAGCTTTGAGTGCAAGCATGGAAAACAGCGCCACGAACATAATTGGCCATGGCAGAGAGCTTAGTTTCAGTGCAATATACATAGAACTGCATGTAATTACTACAGATCCGATAATGCCGATAACCATACCCCTAACAGTTAATTGTTTACCGTTCATCATGTTTCTCCTTATTCAATTATATTTGTGCAAGGTCCCGCGCCGAAGCTGCCTGCCTTACACAGTGATGATGCGTACCTTTGAAGTATATCAACTTACGCCATCAAATGTCAATATCATCCGAGGGATAAATACAAAATATTTTTAATAAGTCAGACTATCCATAGATAAATTTTTTCAAGATATGTGAACAAAGCTGCGGCCCCCGATATTTTGTATCAGATATGTATCTAGTATTTCACCTAGACATCAAAAGGCCGCAGCGATTTGCTGCGGCCTTGAAAGTTACCATATTAATCTCATGGCTAGGACATTTTTAATCTCGCAATTAGAAGATTTTTAGCTCTTAGTCTTCTCTTTTTCTGAAGCGTGATTTCAGAAGTGCCAGAATTCCAACTGCTCCTGCACCTGCTACTGCTGCCTGAGTCATGTCATTTACATCGCCTGTTGCCGGTGCCTTGTCCTTTGAGTCTTCCTGTCCAGATGGTTTTTCCGGCTTCTGCTCAGGTTTTCCTGCTGGAGTCTGTCCTTCTGGTTTTGGCTCTTCAGGTTTTTCCTGTGGTGCAAACATGTCATACTCAGCCTGTGCAAGCATCAGATTAAGCTCTGCAAGTTCTCTTGCCTTCTTTGCTTTTTCGTATTCAGCCTTAGCCTTTTCTAAAGCCTCTGCAAGAGCTGATACAGCAGCATTTGCATCCTCAGCCTTTTTCTCTGCTGCTTTTGCTCTAGCAACATAATCATTCAGATAAGCAAAGTCAGGATCTGTAATTTCATTTTCTTTTGCAGCTTCAAATGACAGTCCCTGAGCCCTCTTTAGCTTATCCTGTGCCTTGTTTAGCATATCAAGAACATCAGCATAAGTTTTTTCAGTATCAGCTGTCTTATTCTTTGCATTATCATATTCTGTTTTCAGATTCTTTTCTGCAGCAAGCGCCTTGTCGTATTCTTCCTGTGCAGCTTTTACATCTTCTGAACCCTTTACAGCTTCATCATATGCTTTTTTTGCATCCTGATATACAGTCTCTGCATCCTTTGCTACTTTCTGTGTATCCGCCTGAGCTTTTTCTGCTTCCGGTAGTTTTGCTTTAGCATCAGCTAAATCTGCTTTCAGTTTGCCAAGCTTATCTGAAAGATCGTTAGCTTCTTTTGTCTTTGCATCTGCTAGTGCCTTTGCATCTTCTAGCGCTTTTGTTTTTTCTTCTACCGCTTTGCGCTTTTCTGCGAGGTTACTTTGCATTGCACCTTCTAGCTCAGCAACTTTTTCATTTGCTTTATCAAGAGCAGTCTTCTTTTCTTTTACAGCATTTTCTGATGCGTTATATTTTGCCTGAGCTTCAGCTTCTTTTGTCTGTGTAGCTACAAATTTCTGGTCAAGAGCTTCTTTTGCTTTTTTCTTTTCTGCAAGAAGTTTATTTGCAGCATCTAAATTCTTAGCCGCATCTTCTGATGTTCCTGTAAACTCTTTTCCAGTCAAAGTCTTGTACTCACTCTGAAGCTTTTCGTAAGCAGCTTTTTTGCTGTCGCAAGCCTTTGCTGCCTCTGCTAGTGCCTTTTCTGCTTCGTCTACTTTATCTTTTAGAGGAGCATAGTCGGCAGTTGCTTTTTCTGCTTCACTCTTAGCTATTGCGTATGCTTTAACAGCATCATCTAGTGCATTCTTTGCATTATTCTTATCTGCTTCTTTTTCCGGTAAGTTTTTCTTTGCCTCTTCAAGCTGTTTATTTGCATCAAAATACTGCTTTACTGCAGCTTCATGTGCTTTAGCCTTATTGTTATAATCTGCTAATGCAGCATTATCTGCAGTTACCTTTGTAGCAAGTGTATTTTCTGCAGCTGTCACATTCTTCTGCGCAGCATCAAGCTTTTTCTGTGCAGCTTCTAGCGCTTCCTGCTGCTCTGGTGTAGGCTGCCCTACCTCACCATTCATTAGCTTGTTGTAATATTCCATGAAACGAGCTTCGTATTCGTCCACAGTATATACTGGTTCACCTGGATTTGGCTCCGTATCAAACACCTGTCCATGAGTAATTTTATATTCGTTTCTATTTTTTGCAACAGCAAATCCTGTGTATTTATGCGTCGGATCAACTATATTCAAATAGTGTCCAACTTCGATGAAGTCTGCATTTGGATTTTTATCAAATATTTCTTTCTCTGCAAAATACCAACCGCTATATGGATCGTCTCTGTATCCCCAAGCAAGATTTTCAGATACATTAAATACATCTGAATGCTGTAAGATATTCTCAGAAGACCAGTTTGTCTGAAGCTGTGAGATTGCCATAAGTGAATCTGTAACCATTAGTGGATCAAGATTTTCGCTAGCTCTTAATTCATTACATCTTCTCAAATGTGCAAAAGTTTCTTTCATATTTTCGAGGTATGTTGTATCATTAGGATCGCCTAGAATTGTACACTCATATAGCTTTGTATTAATAGCTTCTTCGAATGCAGATAGAGCATATCCTGCACCAACTGACTCGAAGAATCCAACCGAGCCATACATTTTCTGTTCTTCAATGTTTGGGACTTCTGCTGCTATCTTGTCATACTCTGCCTGTGCAGCATCGCGCGCTGTCTTTGCAGCTTCTAATGCAGTTTGTGCAGCCTTCACTTCTTCACTCGTTTTTTTGCGCGCTTCATCTGCTGCGTTTAGCGCTGAAAGTGCGTTATCACGAAGAGTCTTAAGCTCAGCAACTTTTGTTTTTCCTGTTTCGATTTCAGCAAGCGCATCATTGTAGGCTTTGTTTGCTATATCAAAAGCGCTCTGAGCCTTTGTTTTTTCTGCAAGTGCTGCTGCTTCTGCCTTGTCTTTTTCATCCTTAACAGCCTTTTTGTCTGCTGCTTCCTTATTTGCCGCATCAAGCTTAGCCTTTTTATCTGCTTTTGTCTTTTCTGCTTCATCATAAGCTGTCTTTGCACTAGCTACAGCAACTTCCTTCTGTGCTACTGCTACAGCTTTTTCCGCATCTGCAATATCCTTTTCTACTGCTTCTATATCAGCCTTCACTTTGCTAAGGTCTGCTTTGATTGCTTTTAGAGCTTCTGCATCTTTTGTCTTTGATGATTCTGCCTGGGCAAGATCTGCTTTTGCTTTATCTGCTTTGGCAACTGCATCCTTGTATTCTGGCGAACCATTTTCGGCATCTTTCTTAGCCTCTTCATAAGCCGCCTCTGCAGCCTTCAGATCCTCATCTGCTTTTGCTGCTTCTTTTTCAGCCGCATCTTTTGCTTTTACAGCTGCATCATATTTTGCCTCAGCATCTGCAATCTGTGTTTCTCCAGCACCGATAGTGTTTTTGATTTCTTCTACCTGTGCCTTTGCTGAATCTGCCGCTACCACCTTTGCATCAAAATCTTTCTTTGCAGCATCTGCCTTTGCCTTTTTGTCAGCAATATCTTCTTCTGAAACACCCTTCAATGCTTCGTCCAAAGCCGCTTTTTTCTCTGCGCTTACTTTTACCGCCTCATCATAAGCACCTTTTGCTACTGCTTCTGCCTTTTTCACCTGGTCAAGAAGTGCATTTGTTTCATCTGCCTTTGAGCTAGCACTTTCTACGCCTTTTTCAGCATCTGCTTTAGCACTCTCAAATGCTGCCTCTGCTGCTTCTACTGCTTCTTTTGCATCTAAAACAGCCTGCTGTGCATCCTTTACTGCCTGCGAATAATCGGCATCTGCTTTTTCATATGCAGCAAGAGCAACTTTTTCTGCTTCCACTGCTTTGCTATATGCCACCTTCGCCTCTTCTAAGTTCTTTTTCGCTTCTTCAAAATTTGCAGCGGGAGCCTTCTGCTCAACCTCAACCTGCATATTTGTAGCAGCCTGAACTGGTGCCGCAACTGTTGTAAATGCAAGTGCTCCTGCAGTTACAATGGTAGTTGCTTTTGCGATATTTTTCTTTTCCATAGTACGACAATCCTTTCTTATTTTGACTTCATTTGGCTGTCATATATTACGATAATATATCATTTGATTATATTAGAGAATGGGAATTTTTTCAATATTCTAACGTATTTTTATT
>CAUWFN010000061.1:0-6768 GCA_963558075.1 uncultured Clostridia bacterium
GACTTAACGAAATCTTAAGAAAATTCGAACGCCTAAAATTGTTGAAAATAGGATGTTTTTTCACTAAAGATAATTTGGCATAAGAGTTGCGATATTTAAGTAGCAATAAAACTCGGAATTAAAATTATAAAAAGGAGGTTAAATTTTATGGAAACGAGCTTTGGAATTTTATGTTTATTGCCGCCTATATTGGCAATTGTACTGGCACTTGTTACTAAGCAGACAGTATTTTCACTGTTTGTGGCGGTTTGGGTTGGAGCTACAATGATAAACGGCTATAACCCATTAGTTGGATTTACTGCAGTAGTATCAGATTACATGATACCAAAAATTTCTGCAAATGCATCAATGCTAATTTTAGTAACGCTAGCAGGAGGAATGGTAGCGATGCTTCGTGTTACTGGAGCTGCTCAGGCATTTGCAAAAATTATTACAAAGAAAATTAATTCTCAGAAAAAAGGTCAGGTTGTTACTTGTTTAAGCGCATTTATTTTTTCATATACTGAACCTTGCCTAATTCTAGGAACAATTATGAGACCTGTTACAGATCTTGTTAAAGTATCAAGAGCAAAACTTTCATATATTCTTGATTCAATGGGATGTAACCTTGCAGCATTTTCTCCTATTAGTAGTTATGGTCCTTTTATCGCTGGTCTTATTGCAACTCAGCTTGCAGCAGCAGGTCTAAAAGGAAATGAATGGGGAATTTGGGGAAAGATGCTTCCTTATAACTTGTACAGTCTATTTGCAATCCTTACGGTTTTAGTTGTTGCAATCTTTTCATTAAATATTGGACCAATGTACAAAGAAGAAAAGAGAGCGAGAGAAACTGGTAAGCTTTTAGCTGATGGTGTTGAACCACTAGTACCAGAAGTAAAAGCAGTATTCCCAGAAGGATATACACCAACACTTATAAACTTTATTGTACCAATGGTATGTTTATTTGGTTCACTGTTTGCAACAATCTTTTGGACTGGAGATATTGCAAAGAATGGTTTACTTGATTCATTTAAAAATGCAAATATTACACTTGCAATCTGTATCGGCTTCATGGGCGGCGGAATCGGCGCTGGAATCGTTGGTGTAGCAACAAAATTATTCTCAGTAACAAAAGCGTTCAACCACTTCGTAGATGGTATGGCTGAACTAATCAACGTTCCATTCATCCTTGTTTGCGCATGGTCAATGGGTGGAATCACAAACGACATGCAGGTAGGTGCTTACCTATCAGGCGTTGTTGAACAGTACCTAACTCCAGGTCTAGTTCCTGCAATGATATTCCTATTTGGCGCATTAATTTCATTTGCAACAGGATCATCATGGGGTGTATGGTCTATCATGATGCCAATCGCATTCCCAATGGCAGTTGCATTTAATCTTCCATTCGAATTTGTTGTTGCATCAGTAATTAGTGGAGGATTATTCGGTGACCAGTGTTCACCAATCTCTGATACAACTATCCTTTCATCAACTGGAGGATCCTGCAATCATATTGTTCATGTAATGACTCAGTTACCATATGGTATAACTGTTGGTGTTAGTGCTTTCATCGGATTCTTGTTTGGTGGACTGACAGGCCAGTATATGCTAAGCATTCCTTTAACAGGTGTAATTCTATTTACAGCTTTAGCAATTCTTAGCAAATTATCTAAGGCTAGAATCAAAAAGGATGAAGCTATAGCATAAGTCATTAAGATTTGGGGAGATAGTAATGAAAAAAATTGACATGATTGTTAAGTCAAAGCATTTTTACACTATGGAAGGTGAAGGCGTAGGATATAAGACAGGTGTAGTTATGCTTGTTGACGGAGGAAAAATCCTAGGTTTCTTTGACAGCGAAAAAGTAGACAAAGAGTATACAGCAGAAGAAGTTTTAGATCTTTCACATCATATGGTTTTACCTGGCTTTATAGATGGTCACATGCATACAGCGTGCAACATTATGAGAGGTCTTGCTCAGGATGTTAACTTTTGGATGATGTATGGACTTCAGCCTTTTGATAATGCAGTGACATTAGAAGAAAGAGATGCGGGTAGTGAGCTTGCTATTGTAGAGGCAATAAAAGCTGGGACTACAACACTGGGTGATTATGATGCTTCAATGGATAATGTATGTCGATTCATAGATAAAGTAGGGGCAAGAGGTAATATTGCTCAGACAATTAGAGCAGCAAAGCGCAGAGTATATAAACCTGGCGAACTTTATGAGTTTGATGATGAAATGGGCGAAGCATCTCTAGCACAGAACATAGAACTTTTTGATAAATGGCATAACAAGGGAGATGGAAGAATAAGGATTCTATTTGGTCCTCAGGGAGCTGATTTTGTTAGTCCTGATATGCTTTTAAAAATACAGAAAATTGTAAAAGAAAGAAATACAAAAATTCATATGCATGTGCAGCAGGGTGATAGAGAAACTTATCAGATTGAAAAAAGATATGGCAAAAGGCCTACGGCCTTTCTCGACGAGCTAGGGTATCTTGATAAAAACCTAATAGCTGTTCATTTAACTGACTGTAATGATGATGAAGCAAGACATATTGCACGAAGTGGTGCGTCAATGATTGTTAATCCAGCTTCAATCGGAATTATTGATGGAATTGTATGTCCAAGCCTTGTATTCCAAGAAGCAGGAGGAAATGTAGCACTGGGATCAGATCAGGCTCCAGGTAATAATTGTCATAACATTATTCATGAGATGAAGAATGTATGTATGTTTAATAAGCTTAAATATCAGAATCCTGAAATAATGCCGGCATGGAAGGGCCTAAGAATGGCAACAATTGAAGGTGCAAAAGCTGTAGGAGTAGACGATATTGTTGGTTCACTTGAACCAGGTAAGCAAGCTGATTTTATTGCGATTGATTTAAATCACCCTTCAATGCAGCCAGTATATATGTATCCAATGAGAAATCTTGTGCCTAACCTAGTTTATAGTGCAAGGGGTCACGAAGTTGACTATTCTGTTGTAAATGGTAAGGTTATCATGAAGCATCAGAAAATGGTTAATGTAGATGAAGAAGAAATCTTAAGCAATGTTTCGAAGTATCCTGAAGGCATTGGCGAAAGAGCTTCAAAAGAATTCTTTGAAATCCATGGAACTAATGCTGTCTTTATGGAAGAAGGGAAGCTGTAAATGTTCTATTTATTTGGTGCAATCTGTTCCAATGTTATTAGAACTTTTGTAATGAAATATTCAGAATCCCATAGCGGTAACCGCTATGGGGTTACTTTTATAAATTATCTCGTTGGAACAATTATAGGGTATATGTTCATGTCGGATAAGACATTAATTGTACATAGTGGAGATGGCATTTTTACTCTTGGATTTGCAGTTATTAATTCTTTTTTCTTTGTAGTTTGTTTGCTACTTATGCAGCATAATATTAAGATAAATGGTGCACCGATAACTGCTACAGTTAATAGAATGGGAATTATAATTCCTATAACAGTATCTGCAATAATGTTTTCAGAAGTGCCTTCCGTTTTGCAGATTTTTGGAATTGTGATGTCATTAGTTGCGATTGTTTATATGAATAGTGATTCATCCAATAGCGGAAAGAAGGCCGCTGGACTGGCACTATTTCTACTGTTTTTCTGCGGCGGATGTGAAGAAATGATGTCAAAGCTGTTTAATGTCTATGGCAATGCTGACTATCAGGAACGATTTGTATTTTATACATTCTTTTTTTCAGCTGTAATTTCATTAGGCTTATGTATAAAGTCAAAAGATAAGATTTCTAAAAGAGATGTAATTGCGGGAATACTGGTTGGTATTCCAAATCAGATGGCGGCGCTTTGTATAGTTAAAGCTGCAGGTGAATTACCAGCATATCTTGTATATCCATGTTACAGTGCTGGTGTAATATTTGCAGTTAATGTTGTTAATTTCTTAGTATTTAGAGAAACTTTATCTAAAAAAGAATATATCGCTACAGGAATAATTGCAGCAGCGTTAATATTAATAAATTTATAAAGAAAGTGTGTTAGTGTAATATATGATGCCAGGGTGATTTAGGTGCTAGTCATCCTGGTATTACGTTAGCTTGTTAGATTTATTATTCAGGTAAACGGAGGATAATCATGAAAAAAGTAGATTTAATTGTAAAAAACGCTAATTTGTATTTATCAGAGACGGATACTTATGTACTTTCTAATATAATTGTAAATGAAGATAAATTTGAAGCAATCATGAAGGCTGACATTGATGTTGAATCCTTATATGAAGCTTCAAAAATTATAGACGCAGATGGAATGTTGCTTTTACCAGGTGGAATAGATCCTCATGTACATCTTAGAGATCCTGGCAATACTGAGCGTGAAACATTTGCAACTGGAACAATGGCAGCAGCAGCTGGAGGAGTAACAACACTAATAGAGCATCCTATATCAAAACCTCCTCAGTACAATGTTGATATTCTTGACAATAGAATTTCAATTGCAAATAAGCATGCTTTTATAGACTTTGGTTTTGTTGGCGCTGCAGGAGGCAAGCATCCAGAATGTATTTTAGAACTTTCACGTGACAAGAGAGTATTAGGGTATAAAACATTTTTACATGAAGCTCCAAACGGAAGGGATCTTGAGTTTAAGGGGCTTACGATGGCAAACGATTATGAACTGTACAAGGGACTTAGCGCAGTTGCAGAAACGGGTATGCATTGTCTTGTCCATGCAGAGGATGATGAACTTATTAAAGGTCTTATTGCAGATTTTAAGTCAGAAGGAAAAACATATCCACTTGCTCACCTTGAGACTAGACCTACAATTTCGGAAGTTTCTAGTGTAGCACGCGTAATTGAATTTGCAAGAGAAACAGGAGCATCTGTTGAATTTTGTCATATATCAACACCTGAAGCTGCAGAAATTATTGCAGATGGAAAGAAGGAAGGTCTAAAGCTTATTCTTGAAACTTGTCCTCATTATCTGTTGCTAAGTAGCGAGGAACTAGATAAATTCGGTCCTTTTGTAAAATGTAATCCACCTTTAAGAAAACCTGAAGATAGAGATAAACTTTGGGCATATATAGAAGATGGTAGTATTGATATAATTGGAAGTGATCATGCTCCGTTTCTAATGGAAGAAAAAACACGAGGAAATGAAAATATTTTTGATGCTATGTCAGGATTCCCAGGAATTGATTTAAGGCTTCCACTTATGCTTACGGAAGTGAAAAAAGGCAAGTTATCAATGAAACGATGTATAGAACTTTTGAGTAAAAATCCAGCAAAAGTATTTGGAATTTATCCACAAAAGGGAAATATTTCCGTTGGTGCAGATGCTGATTTTACAATTGTTGATTTTGAGCATAAATTTACTGTTTCGAAAGAAAATATGTATACAAAGAGTAAAGACATTGCAAAAGTTTATGATGGCTGGGAATTATATGGAAAACCTTTGTATACTGTTGTAAGGGGTAATGTTGTTCTTGAAAATGGGTATGTAAATGAGGATATGGAAGGTATTGGAAATCTTGTAACACGATTCTGTTAAGGAGGTATAACGAATGCTTAAAAAAGAAAGACTTATGCATAATCTTAGATATTTTGCTGAAGTTGGTGCAACAGAATCTGAAGGAATAACAAGACTTGCCTTTAGTAATGATCTATTTTTGTCAGCTGAAAAGCTTGTGGAGATAATATCTTCAATGGACAAATGTATAAGATATATGGATAAAACAGGTAGTCTTCATGTGATTCTACCTGCAGAAAAAGATACTAAAGAAGAAATTGTATTCGGTTCTCATTTTGATACGGTACCTAATGGAGGATTGTATGATGGTTCGGCTGGAATAGCAGCTGGAATTGAAGTAATGTTACATGTATTAGAGGAATGTAAATCTCTTAAACATAATCTTCACCTAATTGCTTTTAACGCAGAAGAAGCAGGTCCTTTAGGTGGGACTTATGCAAGCAGAGCGATGCTAGGAGACATCTCGTATAATATTGATACTATCGAAGTTTTTGAAAAAAAGAGAGAGCAAAGTGAACTTTTAAGTAACGTTGATTATATGGAATGGGATTCATCATCAGCAAAGGCATTTTTAGAATTGCATATTGAACAAGGTGGAATATTAGACGCAGAAGGTTTAGATGCAGGTGTTGTTACAGGTATTTTCGGAATACGAAGATATGTCATAAATATTGAAGGTGAATCAAATCATGCAGGAACGACACCAATGAATCAGAGAAGAGATCCAATGGTTGCTGCTGCAGGACTAGTAACTTTTATAAATGAAAAAGCGAAGGCTTATGAAGGTAAACTTGTTGCTACTGTTGGAAAATTAGAAGTTAAGCCTAACCTTGAAAGCATTATACCGCAGAAAGTAGAGCTTGTGATGGAAGTCAGAAGTTTATATAATGATGCCATGGACGAGTTATATAATGCAGTATGTCTTTATGGAAGTAACCTTGATGGAATTAACTTTACTTCAAAACTGAAAGTTGATAAACCGCCCATCATGCTTAATAATAGTATTTGTGACGCTGAGGAGAAAGCATGCGAAATATGTAAAATAAAATATAAAAGGATGCCTAGTGGTGCCGGTCACGATGCAAAAAGTTTTGCTAAAGCAGGTGTACCTACAGGTATGATTTTTGTGCCAAGTATAGATGGCAAAAGTCATACTCCATTAGAATATACTACAGATGAACAGCTAATAATTGGAGCAGAAATACTTTATGAAACAATAAAACTTATTGATAATTATTAAAGTGGAATTTTATTAAGCTACTTGCACAAGCAAGTAGCTTTTTTTAATAAATAATA
>CAUWFN010000062.1:0-6758 GCA_963558075.1 uncultured Clostridia bacterium
TTCAGGAGCTAAATGCAGAAATCATCAGAACCTTTATCGAAAAGGTATATGTGTATCAATCTGAAACGAAATGGTCACGCAATACTAAGAAACTAAAAATCGTATTCAACTTTATTGGAGAAGTTGAAATCCCAACTAATATAAAAACGGCATAGCCGCTATTAACGACTATGCCGAATTTTTAAAAGCATTTAAATCCCTTATTCAAACCAACAAACGAGCATTTATTTTTCTAAAACTAAAGTATAACAGTAGTGTTTCTAACGGCATACATGGTAAAAATCCCATCCATGCTCTAGGTGTGCGTGGCAAACAAATTAACTTACACCAATAATTAAACCTAAATCTACTGTGTACGTGCATACTATCAAAACAGTTATCTAATATGCTGAATTCTCTTTCCACACTGAGGACATTTTTCAGGAATAACAAGATAAGCTCCATCAACTCTTCCGATTGCAAGTCTCTGTTCTTCGATCATCTTCTGAGCAAGCTTGTGGTTAACACTTGCCTTCTTTCCTATTGGGACAATATAAGGGAATCCACACTGGCAATGCGGACATCTCCAGTTCTTGTCAGGAATTTTCTTTGCCATAATCAAAAATGCTGCATAACATATAAGTGAAAGAGCCATTATTAGGCCTATGCTTGCACCAAGCCCTGTTTTCATTATAGCTTCTGACTGTTCTCTGTTGATTAGCGTATTAATCATAACGAATGCTAAAGTTATTCCAAATACACCCATAGACATCGAGATGCCTTTTGCTATTTTTTGATTCTTTTTTATGTTTTGTACGAGAAAATCCGAGTCAAGCTCATCAACCTTGAGAGTCTTCATTGGATATTCTTCTCTAAAATTACTCATTTTTCAATCCTCCTATTGCCTCTATGTTAAGTAGTGTAACATATTAAGAACAATGTAACAAGCTTACTTTTCACAGGCAATTCTTTCGAAAACAAATTTTTTGCAATCAGATAAATCATCCCTATATCTATAGTTCAAACGCTCAAAGCTTTTAATTCCTTCCGGTGCCTCGATTTTGTTCTCTGCCATATATCTAACCATTTCTCCACGAGCCATTTTGGCGTAGGTTCCTTTTGTTACGAGCTTTCCTTTTGATTCTTCAACAAAATCAATAGTTATAAACTGGTCTCCATCTTCGAGATACGGCTCAATACACTTCGAATATTCCTTTGATGCAAGATTGATTATTATGCCGCTTTCGTCTCTAACCTCGTCATAAAGCTTTCGCCCCCAGAAATCATAAAGATTTTTACTTCCGTTAACCTTCGCCTTTGCCTGCATCTCGAGCCTATAAGGAGTCACGCCATCCATCGGTTTAAGAACTCCATAAAAAGCCGAAAGAATTCTCAGGTGCTCCTGAATATAATCAAAATGTCCGTATTCAAATACAGCAGGTGCCATGTACTGATATGCAATTCCCTCGTAAGATAAAATCGCAGGCGTAAGCTGCGTGTCCAAATTCATAGTCTCAAGACGCTCAAAATTCTCGCGTGCCAGCTTTTCGCTACATCCCCAGAGAGTTTTAAGCTCATCAAAGCTCATGCTCTTCAAATACGACAAAACAGCCTCTGTTTCGCCGGCAAATACAGGTTTTCCTGCAGGCCCGAGGCTGTCTAAATCAATGTTCATTTTCTTTGCTGGTGAAAGTATAATTCTCATTTACAGTTCACCTAACATTTTTTCTGGATCATCGGCAGCTTTGACTTTGTCATTTGCTCTTATAATTGTACCCTCTTCATCAATCAGATAAGTTGTTCTCACAACACCCATTGAAACTTTTCCATAAAGCTTCTTTTCTTTCCATACATCGTATGCTTCGATAACCTGTCTCTCTGTGTCAGAAAGGATTGTAAAAGCAAGGTTCTGCTTTTCCTCAAATCTTTTATGAGATGCAACAGAATCTTTGCTGATTCCAAGAACCACTGCGCCCTTTTCTAGAAACTGTGGATATCTTTCGGAATAGCCACATGCCTGCTTAGTGCATCCAGGTGTATTGTCCTTTGGATAAAAATACAGGATTACCTTTTTTCCTCTATAGTCTGATAACTTATGCATTTCCCCATTCTGATCAGGAAGTTCAAAATCAGGTGCTTTTGTTCCTACTTCTAACATTCTAAATTCCTCCTCTTATGCTTTGCTAACGTCCGAATTTTCGTATTCTGAAATAGTGTCTATAATTCTTTCTCTTACCAGCTCAGCAATCTCTGCAGTTTTCATCTGAGCGTACTCCTCGTAATGTATTGGCTCAAGGATATGAACCTGCACGGTAATTCTGCCTGGTATGTTCTTATCAAAGGGTTTAAACGAGTCAATCAGGGCAACAGGTACTATAGGACATTTCGCCTTAACTGCAGCTTTGAAACTGCCGCCTTTGAATTCCTGCACCTTGTTTCCTTCCCTGCTTCTTGTTCCCTCAGGAAATATTACCCAGTTTTCGCCGGTTTTAACCCTCTCGCTGACTTCTTTTATTACACGAAGAGACTGCTTTGCATCCCCTCTATCCATAGGAATTGCTCCCATGCACTGGAAAATCTGTTTTACACCTGGAATTCTCATAAGTTCCTTCTTCATGACTGCCGAAAGCGGTCTAGGGCAAGCTTCTATCATAGCAAAACCATCAAAAACGCCCTGGTGATTTGGATAAAATATAAATCCATCTTCCTTCGGAATGTTTTCTGAACCGAAAACTTTTATATCGATGTTACCGCTGATTTTCGCACGCTCAAGGATTTTGCGAAGAGGCTTCATCTTCTCTTCTGCGCTGTACTTTTCTGGGTGAGCCGCATATCGGTAAATCTTAAAAAACACACCCGGAACGCGATGAATATTTTTAAAAACTATTTTTGTTAACCTGTTCATCAAATTCTCCTATACTTAAATTAATAATCTATACTATTTTACCATAATTCAAGTATACGCGCAAAGCTCTTATAAATGAGAAACTACCTTGATCTCAGACTTCTCAAAAGCCCCATGCAACCTTCTGTTACATCATCCCATGTTGCATCAAAATTACGTGTGTACCATGGATCTGCAACATCGCCAGGTCTATCTGTATAATCCATAAGCATATGCATCTTGCTATCTGGATCACCGCCAATAATTCTCTTCATATTTCTCATGTTATTTTCATCCATGCAAATTAGAAGATCGTAATACTCGTAATCCTTTTTTGTCATCTGTCTTGCAGTTTTTCCATCGCAGCTGATGCCATTTTCCGCCATCTTTCTCTTAGCCGGAGGGTAAACCGGATTACCTATTTCTTCTCTGCTAGTTGCTGCAGAGGCTATTTCAAATTCATCAGCAATCTCATATTTTTCTACAATTGCTTTCATCACAAACTCAGCCATCGGACTTCTGCAGATATTGCCGTGGCAGCTGAGTGTAAGCAAACATTCAGCATCATCTGTCTAGATGCGCCTCAAATGCTTGCAACACCTCAAGTAGCGGCTCAGGTAGGCGCTTATAGCATTCTTCCTTCAATTCATCAGGAACACCATAAAAGCCTTCTGCAATACTACCTGCAATAGCTGTCAATGTATCACAATCTCCACCAAGAGATACAGCAGTGCGGATAACATCCTCAAAATTATCTCCCTCTAGAAAAGCAGTAATGGCCTCAGGTACAGTTCCCATACAAGTTTCTATGTGAAAATATCCAGGCCTAATTTCATCACAGGTACGATTTAACTCATAACCAAATTCATGTTCAATATATTCCTTAATTTTAGACTTGCTATGGCCTGTTCTTGCCAAAAAAATAGCACTGGCAGTTGCTTCAGCACCCTTGATTCCTTCCGGATGATTGTGAGTAACTTCGGCAGAAAGCTTTGCTGCGTGTCTGACAGCATCAATATCATTATATAGCCATGCAACTGAGGAAACACGCATCGCAGATCCATTGCCAAAACTATTATAGGCCTTGCACACCGGATTATGAAGCCACTGTCTGAACATTCCTCCGTACCCAGCATTAGGATACATCCTTCCAAACTTACGCATGCGATTAGCCAAAATTTGCAAAATCAAATCATCTGAAGCAGTCGGCTGTGCCTCAAGAAAAGCAAGACCGACAGCCAAAGTCATTACAGTATCATCTGTATATGTGGATTTGCGAGAGAATAACGGGAAATCCTTACTTTTATTTCCGCGATCACATTCATACGGGCTACCAATGATATCACCTAAAATTGCTCCAATCATCTTTTGCCACCTCTCTTCGAATCTTCTTTTTCCATTCCCGACATAGAACCACCATGGTCTAAAACAAATATAAATTCTGTCATTTTGATATCCTCCTGTCCTTTATTATAAATTCATTATATGAAAACAAAAGGATGTATGGTCGCCTAGCATGCGACATTTTATGTGCCAATAAGCGGTTGATCGAAAGCAAAAAGAACCTCGTTCAGCTCAAACACATTGTAGTTTCCGTTTACTAAAAAATACTCCACAATCACATCAAATTTGCTGCTATGAGAAAGAGCAAACCCTGCTCTACCGATAAAGTCCTTTGTTTCATCAATATCCAGTTCCAGTGCAAAAGCAAAGGCTAGCGCCGTTGTCTTAGACGGCTTGTAATCCATATTATTTCGAATTTTAGAGAAAAGCTTTCTATCCACATTTGCTTTTTTGTATATTTCAGAGTCTTTTTTACCTGTACGATCAATCAATTTAAGTAGAGTTTCAGAAAAACCTGCATCCAAATTTTTGAGTAGCTGATTCCAATCATCAGAACCCATAGACGTAGCTTCTCCTACTGGCATTTTATGATATTCTTCCAATGCCTGCGTCGGATTAGTTTTATTATGTATTTGATTACTTTGCTTTAGCCATTCTTTAATGCGCCTTGCTTCAATACGAGAGCAAGAAACACTTTCCGTTCCATATTCATCGATTGTTTTACTTCGAATATAGTTTTCGTCAATATAACTACTTACGGATTTAAATAATTTCTCCGATAGGGCGAAAGCTTCTTTGCCAAACACAACCAGATAAATCTGCATTTCATTTTCCAGTAAAAAAGTGCTAATTTCACGAACTGCTATTTGCAGAGCGAGGGGTTTTGGAAATCCAAAATTACCTGTAGCTATCAAAGGAAAAGCAATAGACTCGCATTGATATTCTTTAGCTAGTGCCAGTGATTTCTTGTAACATGAAGATAAAATCTGTTCTTCTGCGTGGTTACCGTCCTCCCAAACAGGTCCTACAGTATGGATAACATATTTGGCATCTAGCCTGAATCCTGGAGTAATAACTGCATCACCAAAATCAATGCAGCCGATTTCCTGTCTTGCCGCAAGCAACTCTTCTCCGGCTTTTTTGTGAATCCCTCGATCAACGCCAGAGCCGATAATAGGGTTTGGATTTGCAGTGTTTACCACTGCATCCACTTGCATATTTACTATATCATTTCGTACTATTTCAAAAGGCATAAAACCTCCATGTTCAAAAAAAGCACCTGCATTACTGCACGATGCCTTATACTACTTCAGAAAATATGGTTTATACATATATCTAGTTCTCAAAATCCCATTCGATCTCTAATATCATTTAACCATTCGCCTTTATATTTAAAAAATCTTGGGCCTGCAATCGAATATTTCTTTCCAGATATAATCTTTGCAACAGCTGTCAGAGACATCTCCTTCCCTTGATATTCTACTTTCCTATCTCCGACAACTTTACACTTAATATTAGGATCATCATAATATTCGATTTCTTCTCCGACAGGAATCTTACATTTATTAAAAGAAAAATTCTCGGCTTTTTCATGACTTTCTGTATCAATTTCCTGTGCTAATTGTTCTTCCTTTGCTTCTATATCACTTGGAACAACTAATTTCAGATTCTCCTTGCAATCATGGATTTCTGCCATTGCCTCCAAAATTGCATATGCTTCTTCTGGCTTCATCGCATAAAATTCACGCACCCTTTTCTGTCCGTTAAAGTCATCAATCGAGCGTAAATCTGGATTTAGCTTATCAATAATCGTATGCAACTTCAAATCTGACAATCTTGAGTTCAATTCATATGTCGCATATACTCGAAATGCGAACGGAATACACTCGCTACGGTTTAATTGTTTTAATCGTTTATCTATATCATCTGCATAGCCTATTTTCACATAATCCGGAAAAGACGGATTTGTCAAAATATATATTACGCCTTTTTTATCACTCATATTCTTTTTCTCCTTTAACGGACCGATATTATGTTTCAGGCATTCCTTAAACATAATCAGTCTACCCAAACGACTACTCTCCATCGCAAGCAAATAATCTTCTTTATCTACTTTACTCCAGCCAACCACATATCCAATTTCTTTTTTAACATCAAATCAAGCCATCATCTTCTTCCTCAAGGCACAAAAAGAAACTAGAAATGTTTCTTCTGACATTATCTACTGTCACACTGTAATATTGAATTGTTCGTTTCGAACATCCTTCAATACGCTTCGCATCTAGAAATAATTGCAAAAACCTTTCATTTGGAATTTCTTCCTTCTGAATTGTATTTTCCGAAAATGTTTGAAGCAATACCTCTTGTAGCTTCTTCATCTGTGAAATATTTAGATAGTCTGCCATCTCATTGATGATTGTTACAATTTTTTCTTCCATGTTAGTATCTCTCCTATCGATACCAACATCCTGCAACCAAATTTTTTAAATCACTTTATTTTCTATATAGCACTCTAACAAATATGATGGATTTTCGTAATACATGCTGCTAT
>CAUWFN010000063.1:0-6580 GCA_963558075.1 uncultured Clostridia bacterium
GTGTTTTCTTTAGATTTTCTTTGATCATATAAGAATTCTAAACGGACTTATTACTTTTCCTACTATCTTAAGAAGTTTTTTCTTCTTGCTATCCTCATCATCATAGCATTCTTCGCTTTCACTTAGATCATATGCTCCTTTAGAATCTATACATAAAGAATAGTTCTTATACTGATTAATTATATTTTCTAAGGTCGCTGTAAATCCAACGCTATCAATTGCAAGCATGATTTCTGTATCGATGTATTCACTTCTTGGGTCCATATTAAACGAACCTATGATAGACATTCTGTCATCTATAATATATGTTTTTGCGTGAATCGAATCATCACCATGAAACTCATATATCTTTGCCCCTGTATCTAGAATTTTCTTTCTGTCACTCATATAAAGCGAAAATGCTGGAAGGTTCGGCGAGGAATGCATTGAGTTTGTCAAAATCTCGTATTCTGCCGGCTGCTCTCCAACTTCTTTTAGGCTCTGGTATATATTCTCGCTGAGCACCACATAAGGCGACTGAAGGAACACGCGTTTTTTTGCTGTTGCTGCAATATGCTTGATTATATAACCAACCTTCGGCTCTTTTTTGTAAATTGCATGGTCGTTTGCAAAGAACGTAACTTTATTCGCCTTGTGCGTTCTTATATCTAGGTTTAGAGGCGTAACAAAGAGCTCTCTCGATGACTCCCTAAGCTCCTTCATAATACCAAACAATCTCTTTTGCTGCTCTTCTGATTTTTTGCTTCTCTTTGCAAATGACGTTTTAGCGATTTTGTTATCCCATATGTTCAGCATATATTTTCTCACATCAAAGAGAACGCTCTGTCTGCACTGCGTATCATATTCCGTGTTATAAACCATAACATCTCTGTCTATCGTTAGGTTTTCGCAGTAGTCTTCGCCGCCAAAATACTTATCCCCTATATTTCGCCCGCCTAGAAGCATAATTCGATTATCTACTATTATATATTTATCGTGCATTCTACCGTTAAATGTCCAAGGCTTGAGCGGATTAATCCTGTTGTACAGCTTAATTTCTATATTTGGATGAGATCCAAGGGCCGCCGCAAGGTATTTGTACTCACCGGAAAATCCATGAAACATGCCATCTATGAGGAATCTGACTCTTACCCCTCTTTGTGCCGCATCGAGTACGGAGGCTAAGAAAAAGTCAGTAGTCTGCCCCATATGAAGAGCATAATATGCAATATCCAGAGTTTTTTCTGCTTCATTTATAAGTCTGATTCGCGTAGCAAGACTTATGAGCGGATCCTCTACAAGGGCCACCCTGTCAACACACGGCCTATCCCCATAAAAATCATAGCTATCTACTTCTTTTTTAAATTCTTCACTTATCTTTTTGGGCAAGAAATACGGCAAAAATGCAAATACAAGTATATAAGCCGCATAAACTATTATGCATACCAAAAGAAATTTTAAAAGTTCAAACATAAACTCTCCTCTCACCAAAATACTTCTTAACTTGACATGTCTAAATTAATTTAAATTTATAGCGACCAAGTTATATCCCCATATATTTTAGCATGCTGAATCGATGCATAGTTTTAACACAAAATAAAGATTTTGTGAAGAAAAGTTACAATGTCTATGCTTCTGATGAACAAAACTTATCTTAAAGTATTAGTGTTTTTGCCCAAGGCTTAGATAAAACTACCTAGCGCACCTAAAAAAATCACAGCCAGGGGTTTAATCCTGCTGTGATTTTGGAATTTATTATTATAAGTGTTTTTCGATAAACTGCACGATGCTTTCTTTTGGTCTAAAGCCTACCATTGATTCTACAGGCTCTCCATCTTTGAAAACAATTAGAGCAGGAATGCTCTGGATTTTGTATTCCATGGAAAGCTGCATATTTGCATCTGTATCTGCATTGAAGAAAGCAACCTTATCTCCCATTTCCTCTGAAATTTCCTCAAGTACAGGTTCTAACATCTTGCATGGATTACACCATGTTGCAGAAAAGTCAACTAGTGCAATTTTGCTTTCTTTTACTTCGCTGAATTCGTTATTTACAATCTTCTTAATCATTTTAGTTTCTCCTTTTCTATATGTGCTCTTATTTTACCAAATTTATGTTCTAGAGCTTTTCTTTGCTTTGATTATATCATCTAGTTGTTTTTTAGAAGCAGATATTTCACTGCAGAAAGTGCTGCCACATTTCCCTGACCTACTGCTTTTGCATACTGATAAGGAAGCCCTGTGATATCTCCACAGGCAAACAGACCATCTATATTTGTTTTCATCTGCATATCCACCGCTACATGTGATCCAGATTCATCCATCTTAAGTCCTGGAACTAGGTTTTCTGCAGGAACACTATCTCTCAGGATAAATATTCCGTCTGCTTTATGGCTACCTTTGTCTGTTACAAGGTTTTCCACCTTCATTGTACCTTCGATTTTCTCAGGCTTTTCTTGAATAATTTCTACGTTTGCTATATGCTTTGCTTCGAGTTCCTCGTAATCCTTATACATAGGAACGTATTTTACCCTTGATGCAACCTCTGCAAGGAACTCCGCCTCTTCTTCTGCGCCTTTACCGTAGCCAATAACTGCAACCTCACTTCCTCTGTAAAACTGAGCATCACAAGTTGCACAGTAGCTTACGCCTCTTCCAAGGAAGCTTTCTTCGCCCTCAAGCTTTTTGCCGCTTACAACACCTGTTGCAAGTATAACACTTGAAGCCTCATACATATTTTTGTCAGTCTGTAGAGCAAAATAATCTCCCATTGCATATACTGCTGACACCTGCTCATTTGCAATTTCTATATTCATTGACAAAAGCTGCTCTCTAAACTTTTCCGCAAGCTCTGCTCCGCTTACATTCGGAAGCCCTGGATAGTTAAGAATATGTCCAGCTTTCTTTACCTTTTCACTTATATCCTGTCTTGCTATTACAAGAACCTTCTTGTTTCTTACCTTTGCAGTAAGTGCTGCTGATACACCAGCAGGGCCAAGACCGATTATTATCATATCTAATCTTTCCATAACATCACCTGTTCTTTCTCTTAGATTTTGATAATAATATGATACCACGAATCCGGTAAATTAAACAGAGAAGTTTCCAGCGCCTAATTTCTAACATTCAAATTTATCAAAAGTACTATTCTCGCCTCCCAGATTCAAAATGAAAAATCGCAAGTCTACAAAGCTAGATATTTTCCCTTTATTTACCATTTCGTTTACCTATGCGTTTAAATTAATAGATGAGCGAAAACGTTTGTAAACGTAAACATATATTAAACATAAAATATGTATAATAAAACTAATATCTTTGATATATTTAATATTAACAGGAGGTTATCACATGGAAAAAGAAAAACGCCTTCAGGAGCTAACTTCTGAAACTACGGAATTTAAACGTGAAATCGGTGTTTTCGGTGGTGTAAGCATCATCGGCGGAATCATGGTTGGTTCTGGTATATTCTATCTCGGTTCATACGTTCTCGAAAGAACAGGCATGAACAGCGGAATGGCACTAATTTGTTGGATTATAGCAGGTATAATCTCATTATTCGGTGGACTTTGCTATGCAGAACTTGGAACAGCTATGCCTCGTGCAGGTGGACGAGTTATCTATCTTAACGAAGCGTTCCACCCTGTAGTAGGATTCATGGCCGGATTCACTGACTGGCTTGTTGGAGGACCAGGTTCAATCGCAGCCGTTTCAATCGCACTTATGACAGTGTTCAGATCATTCTTTGATATCAGTGATTTTGGCATCAAAGCTGCTGCTATCGTACTTATCATTGCAGCAACACTTTACAACCTTGTAGGTGTTAAGCTTGCTTCATTCATTCAGAGCCTTTCAATGATTGCAAAGCTCATACCTGTAGCAATCGTAATGCTTGCGGCTCTATTTGTTGGAAAAATCAGCCCTGACCTTTCACTTGGAGGTGCAGTTGAGCACGCTCAGGCAACAGACTCAAGCGTTTTCGGCATGATTGCTATTGCAGTAGTTGCATCACTTTGGGCTTACGAGGGATGGTCAAATCTTAACACAGTTGCAGAAGAAATCAAAAATCCTTCAAGAAATCTTCCGCTGTCACTTATCATCGGTATCGGCGGTGTAACTATTCTATATACACTGTTCAACTTTGCTATCATGAAGGTTCTTCCTCATGAAGAAATCGTATCAATGATTAACAGTGGAGACCTTTATCTAGGTACTGCTGTTGCAAAGAAGGTTCTAGGAAGCGCAGGTGCTATCGTTGTATCTGTAGGTATGATCCTTGCAATGTTCGGTTCAATGAACGGAATGATTCTCGCACAGCCTAGAATGTACTATGCAATGGCTGAAGAAGGCCACTTCTTCAAGTGCTTTACAAAGCTTCACCCAAAATATAAAGTTCCTTATGCACCTATCATCGTTCAGGGTCTTCTATCAATCGCACTTGTGCTTATGAGAAACCTTGACCAGCTGACAAACATGGTAGTAGTAACAGGAATGGTATTCAATGCACTAGTTATTCTTGCAGTTCCAATTCTTCGTAAGAAATATCCAAATATCGAAAGACCTTACAAAGTATGGTTCTACCCTGTTTCAGTTATAATCACTGTTCTGATTTTCATCGGACTTCTGATTAACGCTGCTGTTGAAGATCCAATTAACGGATTAATGGGACTGGGTGTTCCTGCATTAGGAGCTCTTGTATATTACATCTTCGAACTAAAAAATAGAAAAACAGCTAATAACAACTAATCTTATCTGTAAGCATCCTTCGGGATGCTTGCTGATTTATTTTACAGGGAGGTACTCGAATGAGAACTATCTTGCATAATGCAAAGGTATATGTAGAAAAAGGAAATTATGCCCAGGCTGTACTTGTGGAAGACAGGTACATAAAAGCTGTCGGAGCAAACGATGATATTCTTCCTCTTGCAGACAGCGAAACAAAGATTTATGACTGCAAAGGCAAAACACTTATTCCTGGCCTTAATGATACACATCTTCATTTCATGCAGTTTGGTGAAACTCAGAATCAGGCGCAGATTGACTCTGTGACTTCTATCGACGAGATGATTGAAATCTGCAGAAAATTCATCGAAGAGCATCCAGAAAATGTAAAAGATGGACTTCATGCTATAGGATGGAACCAGGATAACTTTGTAGACAGCGATAGACTGCCTGACAGACACGATCTTGACAAAATCAGCACAGAAATTCCTATCGTACTAGAACGAGTATGTGGACATATAGTTTCATCAAATACAAAACTTATAGAAATGCTTGGAATTGACGGAAACTCTCCTCAGTTCCCTGATGGAGAATTCCTAATTGGAGAAGATGGATATCCTAATGGCATATTTACAGCAAACGCATGTAACATTGCCAAAGCCCTAATACCTGACTTTACAATTGAAGAAAGAAAGGTAATATTCGAAGAATCTATGCAGTATGCTGTAGAGCACGGTCTTACAAGTGTTCAAAGTAACGATGTTGGAACAACCTTCATGGACGGCCCTGCTGCATTTAAAATGTTCCATGACATTTATGACAGCGGAAAAGGTATCATAAGATACAGACATCAGGTATGTTTCAACGACTTTGCTGAATTCGAAAGCTATCTCGAAAACGGTGAATTTGCAAATGGAAAATACGACCCAGATGGAATGCTTACACTTGGACCTCTAAAGCTTTTCAAGGACGGAAGCCTAGGCGCAAGAACTGCTCTTGTCAAAGACGGTTATGTGGGTGATCGCAATAACCACGGTCTTGAGTGGATCAAACCAGAGGAAATGGACAAATACTGCATCCTTGCAGGAAAGCATAACCTTCAGGTTATCACACATGTAATTGGAGACGAAGCTGTTTCCAAAACTATAGATTCCTACGAGAAAGCCTTTGTTGATGGAAAGAACAAGCTTAGACACGCTCTTGTACACTGCCAGATTACAGACAAAGCCCTTCTTGACAGAATTGTAGATGAGGATATTCTTGTGTTCGCACAGCCTATTTTCCTTGATTACGACATGAATATTGTAGAAAAACTATGTGGAAAAGAACTTGCTTCAACTTCTTATGCCTTTGGAACTCTACAAAAAAATGGAGCTCATGTTTCCTACGGAACAGACTGCCCTGTTGAAGACTGCAATCCATTCCCTAACATCTACATGGCCGTAACAAGAAAAGACAAAAACGGTAATCCGCCGGAAGGCTTCTACCCTCATGAATGCGTTGATGTAGAAACTGCAATAGATGCATATACAATAGAAAGTGCCTATGCAGAATTCATGGAGGACAGAAAAGGAAGAATCAAACCAGGATTCCTCGCAGATATGGTTCTCCTAAGCGACGATATTTTTACAATCGATCCTATGGAAATCAAAGATCTTCTGTCAGATATGACTATGGTAGACGGCAGAATTGTATTTGAAAGATAATCATTCTTTATATTCTTATCGCGGCTGCTTCAGTTTGTTGAAGCAGCCTGATTTTTTTGCTATAATTCGTTCATAGATATTGTGTACAGCCAAAGACTACATATATTAGTCTGAATTAAAGAATGGTGCTAGAATATAAATAGTACAAGTCAAAATGAGAATTCCTAATCTAATAT
>CAUWFN010000064.1:0-6330 GCA_963558075.1 uncultured Clostridia bacterium
GTATATTATGTTGATTAGAATTCCTAAAAATTTAATTGATAAAGTAGAGTTTTGTTCTATTGAAGATAGAGTTGCAAGAATTATACCTGGTGTTACATTGAGCAAGACAGAAATGGAAGAATTTGAGGAATTCAAGGATTATCTTTTATCGTCTCGTAGAGACTGCTTTGATTGGAAAAAATAAGTTATTTATCAATTGCAAAATAAAATCAAATTACATTTTAGGTCATTTGGATGAAAATATTGTGTTCGAAAGTTATGTGAGACTGATAAGAATCTCAAAAAAAGGAGTGTTTAAATATGTTGAAAGGCAAAATTACCGATTATAATAAAATTCTCAAGGAAATATTGGGTACTGATGATTTCATAGATGATAGTCGAATGCCTTCTCCAGAAGAAGTGGCAGAATTTCCCGATACATCTAATCTTGATAAAGAATGCGGTAAAAAAATAGACTGTATGCTTAAAGAACTTGGACTATATTGATTAAGCTATCTCTCATGGTGTCTTTTTTTGTTATTTATATTGATCATCTGTTTTTGTAAATGTCAAGATCAAAATTCTCACTTTTTATCAAATAAATATGTACAGTTTTATGATGTGCTATCATCATCTGCTGTGTACAATGATTGTAATTGATATGACTTTCCATTAATTTTTACTACAGTTGCATGATGAAGAAGTCTATCAAGTATTGCGCCTGCAATCATTGTGTCACCAAAAATTTCATCCTGCGGTGATAAATTTATGTTGGTCGTTATGATTGTGCTGTTCCGCTCATATCTCCTGTCAATCAACTGGAAAATAGCTCTGACTCTTCTTTGGATATTGGTAGATATCAAAATTTATCGATAATTAAAAGCTTGTAACCACTGAATATTTTAAGTCTTTCCTGAAGTCGACCTTCAAGTTGAACTTTTCTCAATATGGTCATCAAATCAGATTACTTTATGAAATAAGTTGATTGCTGGTTCTGAGCAGCTGTAACTCCGATAGCTATAGTGAATGCATCGTTTCATAATGCGAACTTCTCACAGCGAATATGGACTAACGAAGCAGTAATGAAGACAGAGCTTGATAAACTACTTAAGCAAGGACTAATTCAGGGTAAAGGTACAAGAGAGCTTGCAAGAAGCCTTAGAACCTTATGTGGTGTATCTCAGAGAAACGCAGAGCGGTTGATGATAACAGAACTTGCAAGAGTACAAATTGAAGCTCAAAAGCTATCGTATGAAGAAAACGACTTTGATGAATATGAGTATATAGCAGAGCCAACAGCATGCCCTATATGTAAAGCAATGGACGGCAAACATTTCAAAGTGGCCAAAATGCTACCGGGAGAAAACGCAGCACCGATGCATCCACATTGCCGATGCAGTACAGCACCATACTCTGACAGAAAAGAGTTTGACGAGTGGCTGAACAGACTTGGAGAATCACCTAAAACAACGAAGAGCGAAGAACTTACTAATCGAAGAAAGGAAAGACTTGCAGCGAGAACATCAAAGGATGCAGAGCTTACTAACAGAAGAAAAGAGCGACTTGCAGCACGCAAGGCTCAGAAACAGAACAGCATTCCTGATTTGTCGAAGATGGAACGCTCGGAGATTGTAAGATGGGCCGAGAAAAATTTAAGTACCAAAATTGAAGGCATTAAAGGTGCTAATAAAGAATTCGTAAGAGAAACAGTAAAGGTTTTGGCAGAATTCGAAAAACGAATGGGTGGCACTATTGACGGGCTGTCAGTGAAATTCGGTGGCTTGTCGAGTAATGTATACGCTAAATATGACGATGCGACTAAAACTTTACTACTGAAGAAAACTGGTAGCTTGAAAGCATTTGAGGATAGGCAGAAAGCCGAAAATGTGAGATATAGATTCAAGTGGAAGAAAGATAAAGATTACTACTCAACAGATACGTACAGTGGGACGATATGGCACGAGCTCGGGCATGCAATAGATATCGAGACTGGACAGAGACTATCCGGAAAACTGGGTGGTAAACTGTACGAAGATGCCGTTAAAGTCTCAGCTTATTCGGGAATTCAGCAAGGTGTTAGAGTAACTAAAGCCTCCGAAGCGTGGGCTGAAAATTTTGCGGCGTATATGGAAAAAAATACAAACGCATCAAAAGTGCCAAATGAAATCAAGGAAATGATTGAAAACTATTTCAAGCAGTCACTTGAAAATAAGGGTAAAAGTGGTAGAATGGAAATGTATAGAAAGGGAAGTACTCACAGAAAGACTTCTTTGGACGGCCATAAAATTATCGATAAAGCGACCTACCACAAAATTACCAAACCTGCCATAAAAAAGGGTGCCGATATACGGATTGCAGACAAGGAGTGGACAAGACACTTAGAGGAGCAAAATGCTACGGCGGTTACTATAGGAGACATTATCATTTTTAGAGAAGATGCGACTGTTTCAGATGTCTTAGAAGAAACGTATCACTTCATGCAAAACAAGATTGGTTTGCATGCAGAATGCCCAGAAAGGGAGCGGGTTCTTTTGAATGAAATTGACGCAAAAAAATATGTGCTGTCTATGAGCGAAAAATATCACGTGCCAGCAGAAGAAATAGCACTGACTAAAAAGCAATTGGAATCATATCAACGAGAAATGGATGAATTGATTAAAAGAGGTGAGTGGCGTGCTTAAAATAAAAGGACAATTAGAGGTAGGAAAATACACCGTTCTATGTTTGGATGGGGATTTACCACCACACAGAAAAGGGTTTGCCAAAATTGGAGACAAGAGATATAGAACGGAGATTGTCTATGACCTTCCAAGAAGTATCGGAATAATAGGCAAGGGTGACTTTGTAGAAAAAGAAATAGAGTTTATTTAATACCGCTAGCTGCAAAGGCGAGTGGTATTTTTATTACTCTTTTTAGAAAACAGAGGTGTCAAAATGATTGCATCAACTGAAAAAATTATAGAGAGTATAAAGCTAACAGGTGAGCAGCTTATAAAAGATGCTGAGATGATAGCCGGTGATTTTTACGCTCATCAGAGTCTTAATATAAATATCGATATAGACCTCGAAAATGATGCATTTCCAACAGTTCGTATAAATTCAGAATATATACCAGAAGCATATATAGAAAAGGCATCAGGAATCATAAGAGACAATAGTTGCACTAGCGAACATGTTAAAGTTATGAGGGACAAATGATTACAGTAACATACGAAAATCACACTATCAAAGCGTTAGGTCATGCAAATTATGCAGAGGTCGGCAAAGATATAGTGTGTGCCGGAGTATCGATTTTGACATATACTCTAATTGCTTCACTTGCGGAGCTGACAGAGGATGAGATAGAAGTCGAAATGAACTCCGGGAAAAATATAATTAAGTTTAAAGAGAATCCGTCGAAGAGTGCACAGCTTCTGATTGATTCTTTTTTTATTGGGATTCAAGCACTTGCTGCAGAATACCCTGATTATGTGAATTGTCCAAGCATTGAAGACTCTAAAAGCAATGGATAAGAAATAAGCTAAAGTTTTAAAAATATGGAGGTAACATAATGATAAAGAGAAAGATTTTAGGCATTAATGTTGTAGAACATTGTTTACAGTACCATATCTGAGTTTCTGCTTGATGAGATCATAATGTTTATCAAGTTTGCTCGGTTTATTTCTGTGAGTAGCTTTGCCTTCGTATCCGTCATAATACTTTTTAACAGTCCTGCGATCCAGATCATAAAACCTTGCGAGTTCTGAAAAGTTTGGTTTTATATCACTCAATTTGAGAATTTTGAGCTGAGTTTTTAATGCTTCATTCATGGATAACACCTCCATGAACACATTAGCATAAAGACCTGGATTGTACATTTTTATTTTCCATTAAATGTACATATTTATTTTATCATTTACAGTTTTTCACGCATTATAAAACCGCGGTACACCCGAGGTTTTACGTTTATTTAATTTTATTCTACATATACTCTTGGTGGTCTTGCCGAAAGTCTTGCGATAATGTCATTTTTATTTGTTCCTGCAAGTTCTGACGCTTCTTGGATATCCATTGCGCCATCTTCGCTGTTACCGTAGATTATCGCTTTTGCTCCTTCTTTGACATTTTCTATATCTGTTACGTCTGCAATGCACTGATCCATGCAGATAACACCTACGATAGGAGCCTTTTTGCCGTTAATCAGTACGTAACCTTTGTCTCGAAGGTTTCTCGGATATCCATCTGCATAACCAAATGGAAGAGTTGCAACGATGCTGTCTTTTTCTGCTTTCCACAGGTAGTCATAGCTTACGCCTTCTCCCTTTTTTATGTGGTGTAGCTGCGACACTGCAGTTTCGAATGTCAGTGCCTGCTCAACAGGCAGGAATCCTTTGTGAAAGCCTCTCATTCCGTAGATGAGTGCACCTGGTCGAATCATGTTTAGTCTGTATTTTGGATAGTCAACAAAGGCGATGCTGTCTGCAAGATGTCTATATTTGAAGTTGTATCCTTCTTTTTCAACTGAATCAGCAAAATCCATAAATAGATTGAACTGTTTTTCATTTTCTTCATCATTAGCAAGGGCAAGGTGTGTGAAAATTCCTTCCACGTTTAGGTTTGGAAGCTGCATTATTTTGATGACTTCCTGTCTAAATTCTTCTGATGGGACTTTTCCTAGTCTATGAAAGCCTGTATCTACTTTTATGTGGACCGTTGCCTTTTTTTTGAGCTTTGATGCTTCATTATCTAGAATTTCAGCCTGCTTGAGGTCAAAAATAGTTTGGGCAATGTCTTTTTCTACTGTAATATGAAGCAGTCTATCAGGTGTATGGCCCATTATAAACACTGGGAAATCAGGATATTTGTCTTTGATTTCAAGTGCTTCGCTGAGCGTTGCAACTGCAAGATAATCAGCTCCGCTTTCGAGCAGAGCCGGAGCTACCTGCACGATACCATGACCATAGCCATTTGCCTTTACTACAGCCATGATTTTGATTTCGTCACCTGCAAGATCTCTGATTAGCTTCATATTGTTTTTTAGAACTGAGAGATTTATAACGATTTTTGTGTCGCGTACATCTATTGTATCCATAAAAAAATTCCTCCTGCCTTTATTACTTACTTAATTATAGCAGAAAGGAATTTTATTGAAAGTGATGGGCTGAAAAAAACTTTTAAAACGCATTTTTGTTGAAAACAGATGAATTTCGGCGCATCTGTTATCGAAAAAAATATGACTTTACCTAAATATTGCTAAATAGTTTAGGCAGAAACTCGAGAAGAAATGCATTGATTTCCAAAGTGTTTATGTTTCCGTTGTCTGAGGCTATTAGATATCCGCTGCTAATCCATGGATATTTTTCAATCTTTGCAAGATCAACGCCGAGAAGCTTTGATGCATCGAAGAAAAAGGCGCAGTTTGCTACCTCGCACAAAATTGTAAGTTCAAATTTGCTGCTTGATTTGGAATATGAGAGCTGGCATGGACACTCTTCTGTCGGAAATGAGATATAGTCATACGGAAGATTTGCGCAACCTTCTATAGCTAAATCGTGCCCTTTGAATGTGATTTTTTCGATATTGGCATCTCCTACAGGAAATCCTCTTTTGAACAGGGCAGTGTGAATGTCAATTAGCTTTAGAGAGTCAATCAGCCTGTAAAGCTGGCAAATGTCATCAGAATTGTGGAGAAGGATTTTGTTTTCGGTATCCTTGTCGTGGGTGGCCATATAGTTTGTAAATAGCATAGCGCTTTCTTTTCCAGAAATTGTATCGCTTCTGAGATTTTCGATACCCATTCGCTTTTCGACGGATTTCTGTTTCATGTCAGGCAGCTGGGATCTGAAGTCAACGGATGTGCTAAGGAGAAGGTAGATGTCAAGGTTGTATTTTACATCAAAGGTAATGCCGTACTTTTCGGCGCGTTTTTGGAGAAATGGTACATCAAAATGTCTGCCATTAAATGTTACAATGTAATCTGCCATTGAGAGCAGAGAAATGGTCTTTTCGATTATTTCTTTTTCGTCATCTATAGTTTCTGCGAGAATTTCATATGCTGTTGCCTTGCTATCTTTTACGAGTATTATTCCAGATAGAATCAAAGCAGAGTTTTTTGGCGAAAGGCCAGTAGTTTCTATATCAAATACAGCAAAGCTTCTCTCTTCGAAGTACATGCTGTATGCTTTGTTATTACGAGGTAAAAACTCGACGTTTTTTTTGAATATTTTCATAGCAAAATTCCTTTTTTCTTTATCGTCTTTAAAAATTCGGCATCCTATGGCCGCAAGGTTTATAGATATATAAAAAATCCCATATATAACAAAATAGACCGCAGGGGTGCAGTCTACTTTGTTCAAAAGGGGTATTGGGATT
>CAUWFN010000065.1:0-6057 GCA_963558075.1 uncultured Clostridia bacterium
CATCGTATATATAAATATCTGTCATATTTTACCTCCCAAAAAAAGAGTGCCATTCAGGCACTCTCAAATTCTATTTTTCTTCCAGTCTTTCTAGGACACGTCTATATCCGTCAGCACCGTAAACAATGCACTTGTTTATCCTGCTTATCGTTGCAGTAGACGCATTTGTCTCTTTTTCTATTTCACTGTAGGTTTTCTTCTGTGTAAGGAGTTTTGCTACCTGTAATCTCTGAGCTATTGCATGAATTTCGTTTATAGTACATATATCCTCAAAAAAACGATAACAGTCTTCCCTGTCATTTAAAGTTAAAATGGCATCAAACAGCTCATCAACATCGCTGCTTTTAAATTTTGATTCGTACGCCATAATAAAACTCCTTTCTATCACTTTAGCACGTTATACTGTTAGTATACCATCATGCTATATCAAAGTCAATCAGCCTGTTTCAGCAGACTTATCGCTTTTAGGAGCTGCACATCTTCTTTGTCTTCTGCTGTCAAATTAACCTCGTAGTCAGGTGTTATTCCCTTTCCATGAATGACATTTCCGCTAGGTGAAAAATACTGTCTTGTTGTCACAGTCATTCCTGTTTTATCATTGAAAATACGCGTTTCCTGCACGATTCCCTTACCAAATGTCTTCTTTCCGACTATCGGGCCGCCTTTATTGTCTTTGATAGCTCCTGCAAGTACCTCTGCGCTGCTTGCTGTATTTTCGTTTACAAGTAGAACATAGTTCATGGATGTGTGCTTTCCATCTGAGTTAAAAGTCTCTTTCTTGCCCTTTTTTGTTTTCGTATAAGTTATGCTGCACTCCGGAAGAAGTATGTCTGCGACATTTACGCCTTCTTCAAACAGCCCGCCTGGATTATTTCGTAAATCTATTACTGCACTTTTTACATTTTTCTTTTCTAATTCTGCGAGCGCCTTTTCGAAATCTTTTGATGTGTCCTCACCAAAACTGCTGATTCTCACATATCCAATATTTCCATCTAAAATGCCAGCATCCACAGTGGATTCTTTGATTTCTCCACGCGTAACTGTAACCTCATATTCTTTTCCGTCTCGAACATATTTTATCTTAACCTGGCTTCCAGTCTTTCCCTTTATTGCGGCACTAAATTCTTCTGATGATTTATACGTTTTCCCGTCAACCTCTGTAATTACGTCCTTAGGCTTTATGCCAGCGACATCAGCTGGGCCATTCTTTACGACATCAACAACCTCAAACTTTTCACTATCTCCGTTTCTGAACAAAACTCCGATTCCGGAAAAGCTTCCGTTTACACGCTCTTCGAGTTCTTTTACATCAGCCTCTGTCATGTATTTTGTGTATTTATCGCCGTAGCTATCAAACAGAGCCTTATACACAGCCTCCATCTGAGCATCCTTGTCTATATCCCACAAAAAGCTGTCATTTGCAGCCTTTTGCATATCATAAAATTTTCCGACCTGCTTCTCCATATCAGAAAATCTCTTGTAACTATCATCTGAAATAATATGAAACCCCATTAGTCTAAGTCCGATAATTACAGCAGCTACCGCCGCAACCGCAATCACGACTGTGTGAAGTGTTTTTTTCAGATTAAATGAGTATTTTTTTTCTTCCATATATTAATGCTCCTGTTATTCAGCATCGTAAACTTCTATCTGTAGATAACTCTTTCCATTCCAGAATTCTTTGGTAATATTTCCTGTTATCCTTACATTGCCGTTTGACGATTCTATTGCATTTTCAATCTTATCAGCCTTCTTGAAGCTTACGCACTTTATGTTTCTGCCGTCAGAAAGTATCCCTGTAAATCTGAGGTACTGTTTCTCATTTCCCATACGTGAAATGTCTTTTGCTTTCAGCTGTATGCCAAATACTGGCTTTTGGTTGTCTCTTCCAAAAGGCTCAAGAAGCTGCATCTGATTAATCAAATCATCATCTATATTTTCTGCTCCAAGCTCTGCATCAAAGGAAGCCTTCTCATTTAAAAGCTCAGGCTTCTCCTCGTACAGTGAATTTAGCTCTGACTCAATACATGCTCTAAGCTCTCCGATTTTTGACTTTTCTATTGTAAAACCGCAGGCCGCAGCATGTCCGCCGAATCTAGTAAATAGCTTTTCACATTTTTTGAGTATAGCATGAATGTTCACGCCTTCTATACTTCTACCTGTTCCTTTGTAGAAGTTTTCGTCTGTAGGCGTCACTATTAGAGAAGGTACGTTATAGGTTTCCTTTAACTTACCTGCAACTATACCTGTAATGCCCTCGTGAGCATTCTCAAGCTCAAGAAGAATGAATCTGTCATTTGCATACTTTTCTTCTACTATCCTCTGGCACTCTTTATAAAGCTCATTTTGTTTGCTCTTTCTAAGATTATTGTAGCCTATAAGCTTTTCAACACCTGATTCTGCCGATGCTTTTGACTTTGTCTGCATTACCTCTGCAGCACAGTCTGCATCGGCCATACGACCTGAAGCATTTATGTAAGGAACGATTCTAAAAGAAACATCCTCTGACTTGATGCTACCCTGCTTAAGTCCTACCGAATCTATCAGCTGCTTGAGACCTTTCCTCTGGGTAATGTTCAGCGCTCTAAGACCAAATTTTGCTAGAGTTCTGTTTTCATCAACAAGAGGAACGATATCTCCAATAGTACCTATACCTACAAGATCAAGGTTTCTAGTTATTACTGATTTTGGAAGTCCAGAAACATCTGCAACTGCCTGCGCAAGCTTAAATGCAACACCTACGCCTGCAAGATATCTAAACGGATATCTATTTTCGGGATGCATAGGATTAATTACAAGACAGTCCGGAACACGCTCTCCCATAGAGTGATGGTCAGTGACTATAATATCAAGACCTATGCGCTTTGCATATCTCACTTCAACATATGAAACACTTCCGCAGTCAACGGTTATAATAAGGTCTGCTCCCATCTCTTTGATTTTGTCTATAGCATCGCAGTTGAGTCCATAGCCTTCGTCAAATCTTGATGGTATATAGTAGATAAGATTTTCTGTAAGATGTCCAAGTACATCCATCAAAAGCGATACTGATGTAACTCCATCTGCATCATAATCACCATATATGCAGATTTTCTTTTCGTCTTCTATTGCAGACAATATTAAATCCACCCCTTCTTCCATATTCGGAAGAAGGAATGGATCATATGTCTTTTGAGGTTTGTCAGAGATGAATTCTGCAACTTCATCCTCTGACACTATACCTCTATTATTCATAATTTGTAATATGATTGGATTTATCTTCATTTTAATTTACTCGCCTCAGTCTATAAATATCCCATAGGGTCAACCGGACTTCCACCAATTCTAACCTCGAAGTGTACATGAGGTCCTGTAGAAATACCTGTTGAGCCACATTTTGCAATCACCTGACCCTTTGTTACGCGCTGACCTGGTGAAACACAAAGTGAACTGTTATGTCCATAAAGTGTACTTATTCCATCACCATGGTCGATTGTAACAGCATTTCCGTATCCGCCAAACCACTGAGCCATCATAACAACTCCAGACTCTGCAGCATATACGTTAGTTCCATATCCTGCACCTATGTCAATACCTGTGTGGCCTGTAGGGATACCTGTTACAGGATGAACTCTAAAACCAAATGGCGATGTGATATATCTTGAGTCTGTAGGCCATGCCATTCTGCCAGAGCCCTCATATTCCTTATCAGGATCCTGCTGCTCGATAATAGTTCCTGTAATTCTATCAGCTTCTGCATTCAGTTCCTCTAGCTTTGACTGAAGCTGGTTGATTTCTCCCTGCATTGCATCAGTCTTCTTCTTTGCTTCTGCTCTCTGGGTCTCGAGATCTGCTTTTACAACTTTCTGGCTTTCTAACTCTGCCGAAATCTGCTCTCTCTTCACCTGCATAGCCTTGTGCTGCTCTTCTAGATAAGTCAAAGTCTCCTGATCACCTTCGTATATCTTCTGGAGCATTGAAATATTTGACATTAGCTCAGAAAAACTGCTTGAGCCTAAGATTACATCTATGAAACCTACGGAGCCATTTTTGTACATAGTTCTAAGACGTGCTCCTAGATTTTCCTTCTGACTATCGATTTCTTCCTGCATACGTTTTATTTCAGCTTCAGCTTTCTGGATTTTTGCCTCACTTTCGGCAAGTTCATCTTCCTTTGCCTTAATCTTCTTGTCGATTTCAGCAACTTCTGCCTTCTGAGCCTCAATGCTATCAGCAAGCTGTGCTAAATCATTTTTTACCTGGCTCTGCTGGTTTTTTATGTCGCTTAAATCATCTGCATATGCAAGACTTATAGTACCAAGTGCAACGACAAGTATCATCACTGCACTGAGGATTTTTTTCATTTTACTGTTCATTTTATCACCTACACTCCCTGTTTTTATGTATCGAGGAATCTTCTCATAGAAACTATACTTCCGCATGCTCCCACGCTCACGCCCATTGCAAGGAATATGATTATAAGGTTAAGTGCCATATATCCTGCTGGAACAAGCGGTGATGAGAACATTGTCATTACCTGCATTCCTATCGCTGCAACAACTCTGCTATATGCAAAGAATGTAATAACAGCTGATATAACCGAGGAGATTACTCCGATAATTATACCTTCAACAAGGAATGGTCCTCTGATAAACCAGTTCGTTGCGCCAACATACTTCATAATTTCGATTTCTTTTGCCCTTGCAAATACAGTAAGCTTAATTGTATTTGAAACGACTACTACAGAAACCACTATCAAAAATATCATTAGTATGACTGCACCAATTTGAACTGCATTAGTAACAGTTGTAAGTTTTTCTATTGTCTCTTTGTAATATCTTACGTCTTCTACATTTTCGATGTTTGCCGACTCATCGATTACTTTGTTTACAGATTCAATCGAATCAACCCTTGCAAGAACGGAGTTTGGAAGAGGATTCTCTCCAAGTGAATCTAGTAGATATCCATTTTCTCCCCAACGCATTTTCATTATGTTCATTGCATCGTCTTTTGTTCTGTATGATGTTTTTTCTACACCCTTGACATTATCAAGATTATCCATGATTTCCTGGGCCTGCTCTGGGGTTACATCATCCTTTAGGAACAGTTCAACCTCATCGTAATCTGATTTTATCATCTCTGTGAACAAGTTTACGTTTACAGAGAGAACAAAGAAAAGTCCCAAGATAAGCATCATTGCTGTAATTGCGAAGATTGAAGCAAGAGCCATGCCTTTGTTTCTTCTTACCTGGGTGAAGGCCTGTTTTACATTATATAATATACGATTAAACATTCGGCCCCTCCATTTCTGAATCGAAAAGAGGATGCTGAGCGTCAATCTTATAGGCTCCTTCTTCATCTCTTACGATATGTCCATCATTGATTGTGATTACACGCTTTTGCATTCTATCTACGATGTCCTTAGCATGAGTTACCATGACTACTGTTGTTCCTGCATCGTTAATCTGCTCAAGTAAATCCATGATATCTGCTGCTGTTACAGGGTCTAGGTTTCCTGTAGGCTCATCGGCAATCAGAAGCGAAGGATTATTGATTATTGCTCTTGCAATTGCAACCCTCTGCTGCTCTCCTGCCGAAAGCTCGCTCGGATACTGGTTCTGCTTGTCACTTATACCCACAAGCTCAAGTGCCTGAGGAACTCTTCTCTTTATAGTTCTAGGGCTGTTATGGTGAATCTCCATAGCAAACGCCACATTTTCGAATACAGTTTTCTTCGGCAGAAGTCTAAAATCCTGGAATACTATTCCAATCTTTCTGCGCAGATACGGAATTTCCCTGTTGCTCATGTTAGTAACATCCTGACCGTCTACAAAAATCTGTCCACTATCAGCATTTATTTCCTTTAGCAGCAGTTTTATAAATGTTGACTTTCCTGCGCCGCTAGGACCGACAAGAAAGACAAAATCACCTTTATCTATATGAATACTTGCATTTTCAAGTCCGATGTTACCATTATATGTTTTGGTCACATTATCTAGTATTATCATAAAGTATCCTTTCTAAAAATTTTTTTCCAACAAAATTATTATACTACAAAACAGGTTTCATTTAAATATC
>CAUWFN010000066.1:0-5401 GCA_963558075.1 uncultured Clostridia bacterium
ATTTCAATATAATGAATTTGAAGTTAAGAATAATAAATCCTAAAAACTTCTTTAAATCTATTGACAATAAAGGGGAAAGGGAGTAAATTATATATAGTGATTAGCACTCATACATATTGAGTGCTAACAAAACGAGTTTTCGGCAATCAGCAAGAGGGACCGCAATTGCGGTTAAATATAGATTGGGGTGTTTTTTATGAGCTTAACAGACAGAAAACTTAAGATTTTACAGGCAATTATAAGTGACTATGTCATGTCAGCAGAACCTGTTGGTTCGAGAACACTATCCAAAAAATTCAATCTTGGAATCAGCCCTGCAACAATTAGAAATGAAATGAGCGATTTGGAGGAAATGGGTTATCTTACACATCCTCATACATCGGCAGGTAGGGTACCGTCAGACAAGGCCTACAGACTTTATGTAGATGATCTGATGAAGAAGCATGAGCTTACACCGGCAGAGAAAACTGTCATAGCAAGCAGACTTCAGGCGAATGTCCGTGAGTTTGATAGAACAATTCAGGACGCAGCTAGGATTCTATCGGAGATTACAAATCTTACATCTTTTGCAATCACACCAACCAAGGTCGAAGACCGGCTCAAGTATGTAAATCTTTTGCCGGTGGATAAGAACACAGTTGTGCTGATGATTGTATCCGAGAGCGGAGAAGTCTCAAACACAGTTCTCAGAATCAGCGTTCCTTACACGGAGGAGCGTCTGCAGCTTCTGGCAAAGAACATGACATACACATATAAAGGAAGAACAATATCAGAAGTTCTCAAGTCCAAGATTATCTCAAACTTTGAGACAGATATCGAGGCAATGGGGCAGCTTGCAGAAAATATCATGCCTGATTTCATGAAGACTCTAGAGGACATGCTAGATATTCAGCTTTATATGGATGGGCTTACAAACATATTCGATATTCCAGAATACAACGATATCGAAAGAGCACGAAGTTTTCTTACAATGCTTGACAGAAAAGATGACTTCATGCGTAAGATAATAGAACGAGATGACGGTATGATCGTAACTATAGGAGATGAGAATGCTGATGATCTCATGAACGACTGCTCACTTATCACCGCAACTTATCATGTTGACGGCAAGATGGTCGGCAAGGTCGGAGTAATAGGACCAACAAGAATGAAATATGGTGAGGTTACGTCGATTATCGAATATCTTACAGATAATCTTAACAACACCTTTCAGTTAGAATTAGAAGGCGGTGAAGATGAACGTGAATGAAGAAAAGAAAAAGCTTACTCCGGAGGATGAAACTCTGACAGAGGAATGTACATGTGAATCTGAAGGATTAAGTGAAGAGACAGAAGATGCAGCGGAAGCAGAAAATAATGCTGCGTCAGATGATAAAAATGCCGAAGGCGAAGAGAAAGATGCAGAAGCTAAATCAGAAGAAGATGAAGCATGGCAGTCAAAGTACATGAGACTTATGGCTGACTTTCAGAATTTCAAGAGAAGAACAGAAAAAGAAAAGACTGATCTTTACTCATATGCGAACGAAAAAATCGTATCAGACCTTTTGGTCGTTATTGACAATTTCGAAAGAGCTCTTTCTGTAGAGACAGCAGATGAGAAATTCTTAGAAGGAATGCAGATGATTCACAAGCAGTTCTTTGATGTTCTTGTAAAAGCAGGACTAGAAGAGATAGAGGCTGAGGGCATCGATTTTGATCCTAACTTCCATAACGCAGTTATGACAGAGGACAATCCTGATTTCGAAAGTGGCAAGGTTACAGCAGTGCTTC
Organism: uncultured Clostridia bacterium; assembly: GCA_963558075.1. GTDB lineage: Bacteria > Bacillota > Clostridia > Peptostreptococcales > Anaerovoracaceae > CALHKP01. Next base: position 1,771 of record CAUWFN010000066.1, read on the forward strand.
AAAAGGGATATATGCTGAACAAGAAGGTTATAAGACCTTCTATGGTAAAAGTAAATAATTAGATTAGAGATAAAATAAGGAGGAAAATAAAATGGCTAAAGTAATAGGTATAGATTTAGGAACAACAAACAGCTGTGTATCAGTATTAGAAGGTGGAGAACCAACAGTAATCGCAAATGCGGAAGGTAACAGAACAACTCCTTCTGTAGTAGGTTTTGCGAAAAACGGCGAAAGACTTGTAGGTGAAACTGCAAAGAGACAGGCAGTTACTAACCCTGACAGAACAATCGCATCAATCAAAAGACATATGGGTGAAGATCACATCGTTGAAATCGATGGAAAGAAATACACACCACAGGATATTTCAGCAATGATTCTTGGAAAACTAAAGGCTGACGCAGAAAGCTATCTTGGTGAAAAAGTAACAGAAGCTATTATCACAGTTCCTGCTTACTTCTCAGACTCACAGAAACAGGCAACAAAAGACGCAGGTAAGATTGCAGGTCTTGATGTAAAGAGAATCATCAACGAACCTACAGCAGCTGCACTAGCATATGGACTTGATAAAGAAGAAGGATCACACAAAATCCTAGTATACGACCTTGGTGGTGGTACATTCGACGTATCAATTCTTGAACTTGGTGATGGCGTATTCGAAGTACTTGCAACAAACGGAGATACACACCTTGGTGGAGATGACTTTGACAATGCTATCATGAACTTCCTTGCTGATTCATTTGCAAAGGAAAACGGCGTAGATCTAAGAGCTGACAAAATGGCTCTTCAGAGACTGAAGGAAGCATCAGAAAAAGCAAAGAAAGAGCTTTCAAGTGCTCAGACAACAAACATCAACCTACCATTCATCACAGTTACAGCAGATGGTCCTCTTCACCTAAACATGGACCTTACAAGAGCTAAGTTTGACCAGCTGACAGCAGATCTTGTAGAAAGATCACTTGAACCTGTTAGAAAAGCTATGGCTGACGCAGGCATTTCAAACAGTGATCTTGCAAAGGTTATCCTAGTTGGTGGATCAACAAGAATCCCTGCAGTTCAGGATGCTGTTAAGAAGATTACAGGTAAAGACCCATTCAAGGGAATCAACCCTGACGAATGCGTAGCAATCGGTGCTTCAATTCAGGCAGGCGTACTTACAGGTGAAGTAAATGACGTTCTTCTACTAGACGTTACACCACTTTCACTTTCAATCGAAACACTTGGCGGCGTAGCAACTAAGCTAATCGAAAGAAATACAACAATCCCAACTAAGAAGAGCCAGATCTTCTCAACTGCAGCTGACAATCAGACAGCAGTAGATATCCGCGTAATGCAGGGTGAAAGAGAAATGGCAGCAGACAACATTCTTCTTGGACAGTTCCAGCTTTCAGGAATTCCAGCTGCACCACGTGGAGTTCCACAGATCGAAGTTACATTCGACATCGATGCTAACGGTATTGTAAATGTAAGTGCAAAAGACCTTGGAACAGGCAAAGTACAGAACATCACAATCACTTCATCAACTAACCTTTCAGAAGATGAAATTAACCAGAAGGTAAAAGAAGCAGAAGCATACGCTGCAGAAGATAAGAAGAGAAGAGAAGCAATCGAAGACAGAAACAAAGCAGAAAGCCTTGTTTACGAAACAGAAAAATCTCTTGCTGAACTTGATGGAAAGATTTCAGAAGACGAAAAGAAACAGGTTGAAGATGCAAAAGAAGATCTGAAGAAAGCATTAGAAGCTAATAACCCTGATGATATCAAAGCTAAGATGGATACACTGACAGAAAAGTTTGGAGCTATCTCAGCAAAACTGTACCAGCAGGCACAGCAGGCTCAGGCACAGGCAGGAGCACAGGGTGCAGGTCCTGATATGGGAGCAGCAGGCGCAGGTGCTGGAGCAGGAGCTCAGAGCGGCGCAGCAGATGACAATGTTGTTGATGCAGACTACGAAGTAGTAGATGACGACAACAAATAAGTCTAAGAGCTTTTAGAAAAATACTGATTTGCTCCAGGTTAAGCCCGGAGCAAATCTTTGTTGTTTAAAAATAGATATTGGAAGGTGAAATTTATGGCAGAAAAAAGAGATTACTACGAAGTCCTTGGCCTTCAGAAGGGTGCAAGCGACGATGAAATAAAGAAAGCCTTCCGAAAGATGGCGATGAAATATCATCCTGACAGAAATCCGGGAGATAAGGAAGCAGAAGAAAAGTTCAAGGAAGTAAACGAAGCGTATAGCGTCCTGTCTGATCCTGACAAAAAGAGCAAGTATGACAGATTTGGTCATGCAGGTGTAGATCCAAACGCAGGCTTTGGCGGCGGTGGAGCAGGCTTCGGCGGATTTGATGATATATTCGACATTTTCGGAAACATGTTTAACGGTGGAGGCGGCTTTGGCGGTGGTTCATCAAGAAGAAACGGCCCTAGAAAGGGCAGAGATATCCAAAAGAGCATAACAATCGAATTCGAAGAGGCAGCTTTTGGCGTAAAGAAAGAAATAACCTTAACAAAGCTTGTTAAGTGCCCTACATGTAATGGTGAGGGAAATAAGCCTGGTACAGAGAAGAGAACATGTAGCAAATGTGGAGGAACAGGAACAGTTACAAGCTTTCAGAAGACTCCATTCGGACAGTTCCAGAGTACAGGACCATGTCCAGACTGTAACGGAACAGGAAAAATTATCGATACTCCATGCCCAGACTGTAACGGAACAGGTAGTGTAAGAAAGACAATTACAATCAATGTAAGCATTCCTGCAGGTGTTGACAATGACAGCGTAATTCCAATCAGAGGAGAGGGAGAACCTGGCGAAAACGGTGGACCAAACGGAGATTTATATTTGATTGTAAATGTAAAACCGCACAAAGTATTCAAACGTCAGGGCGACGATTTGACACTGGATATGCCTATTACATTTGAGCAGGCAGCTCTTGGTGATGATATAACAGTTCCTACGCTAGATGGTAAGGTTTCTTACAAGATTCCAGCAGGAACTCAGCCTAACACAGTATTCAGACTCAAAGGAAAAGGTGTCAAGAATGTAAGAAGCTCAAGAATGGGAGACCTATATGTAAAGGTTATCCTAGAGGTTCCAACAAAACTGTCATCAAAGCAGAAGAAGGCAGTAGAGGAAATGGGCAAAGCGCTTGACCACCAGTGCTACCAGAAAAAAACAACGTTTGCAGAAAAAATGAAAGAGTTATTCAGTAAATAAATATAAATTAACAAAGACGCTCCGCGCAGAGTAAAATCTGATGCGGGGCTTTTTTTATTGGAAAAAGGGCAGATTAAATATCTAAAAACACGGCTGCTTAGCGTATAAATTTGAATAACGAGTAAGATATAAGTCTTTTAAAGTTTAGTAATTCTGGAGCCTTGATTTAACGGGGGGTATGGTATCATAATATATATGTTGTCTAATGCAATAATATATGCTATTATTTTATTATAAAAAATAAAGTGTTATAGCTCTCCAGCATACATAGCAAAGATAGATGATAGTGAGGGCTCATCAAGTTGGTTTAAAGGATTTACAGAAGAGTATTTTTATAATATAGGGCAGCTGTATAGAAATATGAGTCATAATTTTTATTGGGTTTATGTGTTAAAATATTTACTGACTCATAAGAAGAGA
>CAUWFN010000067.1:0-5247 GCA_963558075.1 uncultured Clostridia bacterium
CCTAACATTATATTTTTTTTTGTTATTTTTTTAAAACTTACTATTGACATTTAAGGACGGGTCAATGAGGCACAAAACGGCTTGCATTGACATGCTGGTTTAAGTATAATTAATGTATATGAGAAAAAACGAAAGGATGTGAAAAAGATGGACACTGGGCGAGTCCCAATACGATTGATAAAACAGAAAAAATACGATGTTTCATACTTTTTCACATATGATTTCTGACAGAATCTTTTTGTTCGGAATATCATAAGAATGTGCGTGAAACCGGACAATAAGGAGGATATATATGGAACCATTAGCATTTGACCGAAATGCGTCAATAGAAGAAGGGCTTGAGAGGGTTCTTGAACTTTTAGAAGGAAAAAAATATTTTAAAGCTCGTGACGAGCTACTGAAGTTTAACGCAGTAGATATTGCAGAGCTTCTCGAGGATATAACAGAGGAGACAGATATTCAGAAGACTGTTATCCTGTTTAGACTGTTACCAAAGGATGTTACAGTGGATGTTTTTTCGGAGCTACCATCTGATGACCAGGTTAACATTGTAAACAGTATTACAGATCGCGAAATAGAAGACATCGTCAAGGAGATGGACTTTGACGATAAGATTGACGTATTAGAAGAACTACCTGCAAATATTGTAGATAAAATATTAGAAAAAACACCAAAAAACGAACGTAAACTTATAAATACATTCCTAAACTATCCGGATACATGTGCCGGAAGTCTTATGACGCCTGACTATATCAGTCTTCAGAAGGACTGGACAGTTAGACAGGCTATGGAGCATATAAAACGCGAGGGCATGGATGCAGAAACGGTGTACACCTGCTATGTTAAGGACAGAGGTCGTAAGCTTATAGGTATCGTATCCCTAAGTACTCTTGTTATTACAGATGACGATCAGAAGGTCCTTGATATAATGAGAACTGATTTCGTATACGAAAATGTATATGATGACCAGGAGGATGTTGCAGACGACTTTAAGAAGTACGGTTTCCTTGCTATTCCTGTTGTAGACAATGAACAGAGACTTGTAGGTATAATTACTGTCGACGATATCCTAGATGTAATGGAAGAAGAAGCAACAGAAGATATCGAAAGAATGAACGGTGTTATCGACTTTGATAATTCTGACAGAGGATATCTTGATATGAGCGTTAAGCAGCATGTGCTAAACAGATTACCGTGGCTTGTTATTTTGATGATTGCCTATGTGTTTACAGGTATGATTATAACAAGATTCGAAAGCAGTCTTTCCAAAGTAATTTGCCTTGTTGCATATATGCCGATGCTTATGGGAACTGGAGGAAATACAGGTTCTCAGGCAGCTACTTTGATAATTCGTGGTATTGCAACAGGAGAGGTTGACACTTCAGATTATCTCAAGATTTTGTGGAAAGAAATTAGAATAGGATTTATTCTTGGATTTATACTCAGCAGCATAAACTTTGTCAGGGTATGCTGGCTTGATGGCAATGGGCCGTTGGTTGCGCTGACTGTATGCGGGGCGATGTTGTTTATAGTAATGATTGCAAAGATTATCGGAAGTATGATTCCACTTCTAGTTAAGAAGGTAAATCTTGACCCTGCACTTATTGCAAATCCAGCGATTTCATCAGTGTCAGATATAGTTGCTCTTTCGATATACTTCTTGATGGCTATTATTTTCCTTGGAGTGTAATATGATTTCAGAAGAAAATTTTAATAGAATAATAAAAAAGACGGATATAGAATATGCGAAATCCTGTTTTCCAAAACGCAGAGGCGATGGCCACAAAGGAGACTTTGGTAAGGTTGTCATAGCTGCAGGAAGCAAGGGAATGTCAGGGTCATGTGCTCTTGCATCGATGAGCGCTCTTCGGACAGGTAGCGGACTTGTAAAAGCAGCTGTTCCGAAGGATATAATACCTGTGCTTTCGATTCTTACTCCGGAGACAATCAGCATAAAGAGAAAAGAAATTTTTAAAACTATAAGTGATTATGATGCTTTAGGCATAGGTCCAGGTCTTACGGTTTGCCGCAAGACAATCAAGCTTGTAAGATTTGTTTTGGAAAACTACAGTGGCAACATGGTTTTAGATGCTGATGCATTGAATGCAGTTTCTGTGAGTCAGGTGCTTCAGTCGCTTTTGAGGAAGGCATCGGATAGAGTTATAATAACTCCTCACCTCGGAGAGGCTGCAAGGTTGCTCGGAAAGAAAAGTCTAAAAGGCATAGATAGAACGCTGATTGCAGATGCGCTAAGCACAAGATATGGATGCACAGTAGTCCTCAAAGGTAGAGAAAGCCTAGTATGCTGCGGAAAAGAAATGTATGTAAACACTACAGGAAATCCGGGAATGGCTACTGCAGGTTCAGGTGATGTTTTGACAGGAATTATCACATCGCTTCTTGGCCAGGGCATGGATACTCTTCAGGCTGCGCGTGCAGGAGTATTTGTTCACGGACTTGCGGGAGATTTTGCATGCGAAAAGCGCGGTGAATATGGAATGACTGCAAGAGATATTGCATATATGATTCCAAAATCAATCAAGTTAATAACAGAAGTTTAAAGGCATATATATAATTTTGTTAGGAGGAGAATTTTGATGGACAAAAAATATTACGAAGATTTAGCATCAAAAGTGAGAGTGGATGTAATCAAAGCCATTTATCATGCCGGCTCAGGTCATCCAGGCGGAAGCTTATCTGCAGCTGATATTGTAACAGCACTTTATTTCAAGGAAATGAATGTAGATCCAAAGGATCCAAAAAAGGCAGACAGAGATAAATTCATCCTGTCAAAGGGTCATGCAGGCCCTGTTCAGTATGCGGCTCTTGCAGAAAAAGGATATTTTGATGTAAGTGATTTCATGACTCTTAGAAAGCTTGGAAGTAAATTCCAGGGACATCCAAATATGGCAAAGGTTCCGGGAATCGAAATGTCAACAGGTTCTCTAGGACAGGGATTTTCTGTTAGCGTAGGAATGGCTCTTGCAAACAAAATGGATAAGAACCCAGGAAGAATATATACACTTCTAGGTGACGGCGAACTTCAGGAAGGTCTTGTATGGGAGGCTGCAATGTCAGCTGCTCACTACAAGCTTGACAATCTAGTTGCTATCGTTGACTGGAACGGACTTCAGATTGACGGAAACAACGATGATGTAATGACAGTTAAGCCAATAGATGACAAATTCAGATCATTTGGATGGAATGTAATCATTATCGATGGACATGACTTTGATGAAATTTTTGCTGCATTCGATGCTGCAAGAGAGTGCAAAGAAAAGCCTACTGCAATCATTGCAAAGACTCACAAGGGAAGAGGCGTTTCATTTATGGAGGATAATCCTGGATGGCACGGAAAAGCTCCTAAAGAAGATGAAGCAAAACAGGCTGTTGAAGAACTTGGAGGTGAATGGTAATGGGAAACAATGTAGCAACTAGAGCGGCTTACGGTAAGACACTGGTTAAGCTTGGTGCATCTAATCCTAATCTTGTAGTAATGGATGCTGACCTTTCAAAATCAACTATGACTAACGAGTTCAGCAAAACATATCCTGATAGATTTTTCAATATGGGTATTGCAGAACAGAATCTTTATGGTACAGCAGCAGGTCTTGCGCTGTCAGGAAAGACTGTATGTGCTTCAACTTTCGCAATGTTTGCGGCAGGAAGAGCATTTGAAATAATACGAAACTCAATTGGATATACTGGAGCAAATGTAAAGGTATGTGCAACTCACGCAGGTATCACTGTAGGTGAAGATGGTGCGAGCCACCAGACATTCGAGGATATTGCTCTTATGAGAACTATTCCAGGAATGACTGTAGTTAATCCTTCAGATTCAGTATCTGCAGAAAAGCTTCTAGAGCAGGTTATCGGATTTACAGGCCCTGCTTATGTGAGACTTGGAAGAGCAGCTGTGCCTACTTTCTACACAGAAAATGATGAAATTGTTCTAGGAAAAGCAAATACTCTTCGCGAGGGAAGCGATGTTACTGTAATTGCAACAGGAATTATGGTTGCAGAGGCTATGATGGCAGCTGCAACACTTGCAGAAGAAGGCATAGATGTAAGAGTTATCGATATGCATACAATCAAGCCTCTTGATGAGGAAGCTATCATAAAAGCTGCTAAAGAAACAGGTAAGATTGTAACTGCAGAAGAGCACTCAATCATCGGAGGACTTGGTGCTGCTGTTGCTGAAGTTCTCGTAAGAAAATGTCCTGCAAGAGTTGAAATGGTTGGACAGCTTGATACATTTGGTGAATCAGGAAAACCAGATGAGCTTAAGGAAAAATACGGAATGACTGCTGACGACATTGTAAATGCAGTAAAAAGAATATACTAATGATTCCATAAAGACCGGATAAATTCCGGTCTTTTTTTGTCTTGTATTCCCCTTACTTTAGCTTTAGACTATTATCATAGAAAGGGTATGTTAACGAGGTGAATTTATGTTTAGCAAATGCACAAGACCTGATGATCTTCTGCTTCAGTGCAGGAATATCTGCTTTGCTGAACTTGGAAGCGGTGGATTTTCGACGCTAGCTGCTAGTTCCTTTGCTCTTCATGTGGCAGAGGCGGGACATACTGTATGTTATACAGAGTGTGATGTTCCCTCCGAGAAGGTATGGCTACTTTATGACAGCGTCGCTATGGATAGACGGTTTGAGCGCAGCGGTTTTGTTGATTTTTATAGCCTAGCAGAAGAAGGCATGAAGATGCATACTTATTCAAACCGAGAAAAGGGGGTTAACTGGAGACTTATAACTCCTGATAATATAAAAAATCAGGTTAAACTTACACCTCTTCAGATGAGCAGGCTTGTTTTTTCTGCCCGTGCAGATGTGTGCATATTTGATCTTGGTTCATGCAGGGAATATGATATGCTTTTAGAGGATATGGATGCTGTGATTTTCTTTGTTGACCCGATGCCATCTAAGATTGTAAACGGATATGAGAGGCTTTCATTTATGCAGAAGAAATTTGCAAATGGCTTTCCGCACATATGGGCAGTACACAATGCAGATGCTGGAATCAGCAAAAGAGAGATAAAAAATATGATTCGTGACCGGGATATATGCTGGATAAATGAAATTAGCAGAAGGGAAATATATATAGCCGAGTATCGCTGCAGGTTTCCTTGGGAAATGGGTTCTGTTAGAAATGCTTTTGAAGAATTTTTTGTCAGCGACTAGTCTGTTCATTCACAAAAAAAACATAATATATTTGAGGATAAAAAGTCCATTG
>CAUWFN010000068.1:0-4302 GCA_963558075.1 uncultured Clostridia bacterium
TCAAGTAGCATAAATCCTCTTAAAACACCATTTTTTACTTTTGAAATAGCAAATTTCTTAGACATTTTCCCGATTTGCTTTTTGTGTTTACCATATTTAGCTGAGGATAGTAGTTCTTGAGCCTTATTCCATGTATCTTTGTCAATTATAGCGGGATGATTATTTTCCCAGAAATATTGTGGTAATATATCTTTATTTTTGACAGTTGTGTGAGTTAGATAATCTTTAGAATAGGTTTTTTGATATAGAACATCTCCACAATACTTTTCATTTGATAAAATATTTCGTACTGTAGATCCTTTCCACTGTTCCATATTTTTAGGAGAACGAATCCCTTGTTCTGTGAGCGAGTCTGCAATTTCCTGAGGGGAAGCACCTTCTAAGTAGCTTTCATAGATATATTCAACGATTTTAGCTTCAGCTGGTTCAATTTTTATTCTGCCAGAATAATCACGATAATAACCAATGGTATTATGTACAGAAAACTTATACAGGCCTTCCTGCATACGATATCGTATACCTTCTTTAATTGCGATGCTTTTTTGTTGACTTTCAAGTTCTGCTAAGGCTGAAAGGATGGATATAACTAGTTTGTTTTTACCATCACTTGTATTGATTCCTTCAGATTCAAAATTAACTGCTACTGGTGGAGAAAGATCACTAAGTTTACGTAATGCAGTTAAAATATCAACGATATTTCTCCCAAAACGACTGATACTTTTCGTTAATATTAAATCTAGTTTCCCATTTTCTGCATCCATCATCATTTCTTGAAAACCTTTGCGTCTTTCTACAGATGTACCACTCACTCCCTCATCAGAATAAATCTTCACTAATTCATAGTTTGGATTAGTTTCAATAACAGATTTAAAATGTTGCACTTGCATTTCAAAACTGCCTACTTGAGCTTCTTCTGCCGTACTAACTCTGCAATATGCACCAACTCGTATTTTAGACGCTTCTTGAAAAGCATACATTTTTCTTTCAGGCATAATAACTGTGCCTTTACGTTCACCTCTACGGTTTTTTGCAATTGTTTCTTGTATATGCTTTTTCTCTTGTTCACGCTTAGTGCTTTTTTCAAGTTTATGTCTAGCAAGCTCAATCTTCTCAGCATCCAGTTTTTTTACCATTATGTTATATGCTTGTTCATGAAAACTAGCTTATCCATGATGCATAATCCTCCTTTCAAGTATACTCTGTAAATCATGAAAATCACCTCCTTTCCAAATCAAATAAAAATAGCCACATAGGAGATAGAGCCTTCCTATGTAGCTATAAGAATTTATCATATAATGTTTTATAGTTCTTTATATCTTGTTGCGAGCTGTGTAAAAGTAGAATTTTCTTTGATTTGTCCGGCTGGGATAAATAGATAACGCCATTCTTTATGACCGTTTGCTTTTGCCCATGTAGATGCAACAGAGCAATATTGAATAGCTCGGTCTTTCTTTGCAAGTACATCTGGATCATTTAATTTATCTTCACCTTTTACTTCTACCAAGAAAGTGCATTCCTCGGTTTCAACAACAAAGTCCGGTTCATAGGCATGACCACGATTATAAGTGATATTAAATTCTTTCGAGTGTGGTCTAAGCCAATTTATAACGTCATCATCACGCTCTATTACTCGTGCAAAGGTAAGCTCTCCATCCTTACTATCAAACTTTGCGGTGCTGAAGACACCTTTCTTTATTCCTGTAAATAGAACAGAGTGTATATTTTCACTAAAATCTTCATATAATTCAACTTTTTCTTTATAATTATACGATTGCTGAAGGTTGTAATTGCACGTACCGATGACCTCTTGTTGAAGAAATCCTTCTTTACAATAGAAATGTTGCATCATCTGCGTATATACTTCGTTTGAAATATCACGCTTATACATCATAATGATATTTTGCATTCCATGTACACCATGCTGCTTTTCATAATGCTCACAAAGCTGTGAGATTAGTTTGAATAAAAGAGCAGAACACTTTTCATAATCGATTTCAGGCTTTTTACGTAGTTCCTCTAAAATGACTTTTATAGGATTATACCCATCAAAATCAATAGCATCACTCTTAATACGTTTGCGATCACTCATATCTTCAAGATTTTGAATTAAAAGTTCGTTATTTATAGGAACATGATTAAAAGTAGATAAATCTAAATCGAAGTCAACAAAAACATATTCCTCTACACCGGCATCTGTAATCTTTATACGTGGAATATGAATGAACTTATTCTGTGCAGCAATATGCGTCTCCTCAGTTTTTTCAAGTAGCCATGCTGCAATAGGCATCTTATTTTCATGAAATACAATTCCTAAATCCTTATCTTGAGCAAGGTGATTAGTAACAGCTTCAACAATTTCTTTTTTCTTTTGTTCCGTTACAGTATGCTGTGGCGACTTCTGAATTACCTCTACCACTTTATTTTGAATCAGTTCTTCAGCCTTTATAAACATTGATTCTGCTTGCTCAGAATGCGGGATATTCGTAGAGTTATACGCTTCTTCACAAACAGTAGAAGGATCTGTTTCGAAGGAAATTTGTGTGTATTCAACATTCTCAGGAACAATTTCTTCTGCTTTTATAACATTGCCAGCTTTGAAAATAGAATTACCACTTTGTGCTTCAGAGAGGATGTCATTAAATTTATCATGAGCCGTTAACATAACAGCATCGACATCACGATCTCCAGTACGCTCACCATAAGGAAGTCTAAGACCACGACCTACCATCTGCTCACGTAATATTTTTGATGCAGCCGTACGTAAAGGAACAATAGTATAAAGATTATTAACATCCCATCCTTCTTTTAGCATATTTACATGAATAACAATCTCTACTGGGTTTTCAGGATTTTCCACATCAAGGAGCATTCTAGTGTTTGCTTCTGTTTCTGCTCCTTTTTGTTTTGAATGCACTATAATTGTTTTATTTCTATATTTACCATCTTTAAACTCATCGGAACGAATATAATTTTCTACCCATGTTGCATGTTCTGTATCTTTGCAAACCACAAGCATAAAAGGTTTTACAATATGCTTCTGATGATTAATTGCATAAACTTCCAGTTTTTGTTTCGTGTGTTCATGGCAAGCTATCCCATCTAATAACATCATCTTATCTAGCTGCTCATCTCCAAAATTGTAAAAATCGATATCTGAGCGTGTAATTGCAAATGGTGTTCTTGTATACCCATCTTCAATTGCCTTTGAAAGAGAATACTCATAAACAACATTTTTAAATGGGACTTGCTTAGTACCTTTAGCCACAAGGGGAGTAGCTGTTAACTCTAAGCCCAAAATTGGGTTCAGTTCATTTAAAGCTTGAGCACCTTTTTTTGCACGATAGTGATGCGATTCATCCATAATAAGGACTAAGTCTGGTAAAGAAGATAGATATTGGTAAAATGAATCTCCTATAATTTCATTAACCTTTTTCATGTTTGCATCTTCTTTATTAAACTTATCAATATTGTAGATAAATATACGAACATCTGATTCAAATAAAGAAATCTGTTTTGATTTATAATCATCATCTGTGATAATCAATGGAGGTGCCGAAAAGCATCCAAGTCCTTTAAAAACATATTTCTCACTACCACTATCACTTAGATCTCTTTTTAGTTTGTCATAGATTGTTGTATTTGGAGCAACGACAAAAAAATTCTTTATATTTTTCTGAGTATAAAGGTATGTTCTAAATTATCATCATAATGCTCAAATGCAGCCCCTGTGTTATAAGGCGGGTCTATGTATATACATTTTACCTGTCCCGCATACTTGCTCTCTAAAGCTTTCAGTGCAAGCAAATTATCGCCATGAATAATCATATTTTCAGTATCTGGGTCTTGCTCACAGTTAGAAAGTGAAGTATCCTCGATTAAAATTCTTGGCTCAACTACAATCGGATCTTCTTTTCCATACCATGTAAGTTCAAGTTTATTTGCCATTTGTATCTTCTCCTTTTATATCATCGGGTATAAATTCAACGATATCATCCACTTTGCAATCGAGAACCCGACAAATTTTTTCTATTGACTCAAGTGAAACATAAATATCTCTGCGAAGTCTAGTAGAGATATTTGCACTATATCCAGCTTTTTGCTGTAGCTGTGCAGGAGTCATATTTCTATCTATTAATAAATGAAATAACTTTTTATAAGTAACTGCCATTTAAGCCTCCTTCATAGCGTAATCATATTGCCATTATATCACGAAATCATGAAATTATCCATAGTCCTAACACATCTGTAACTATTGCAGGTGTGTTTTTTTTGATAAATCCGTCCTTTTCCCAGTTTCTCATG
>CAUWFN010000069.1:0-3927 GCA_963558075.1 uncultured Clostridia bacterium
ATTGCACTTATTGTCGGTTACATTATCTACGGCGCTGTTATCGAAAAGGTTTTCAAACCAGACGATCGTTTAACACCTGCTGTTGATCATCCCGACGGAATCGACTATGTACCAATGAAGCCTTGGAGAGCATTCCTTATTCAGCTTCTGAACATTGCTGGACTTGGACCAATCTTCGGTGCTCTATCCGGAGCAATCTGGGGTCCTTCAGTTTATCTGTGGATCGTACTTGGTACTATCTTCGCAGGTGGTGTACATGACTACCTGTCAGGTATGCTTTCAGAAAGAAACAATGGCGCAAGTATTTCAGAAATCACAGGTATCTACCTAGGACCTGTTATGAAAAACGTAATGCGTGTATTCTCAGTAATCCTACTAGTAATGGTTGGTGTAGTATTCATGGTTGGACCTGCTGGTCTTATCGCACTTCTAACACCAAGCTGGATGGGAGTAAAATTCTGGACTATCGTAATCCTTGTTTACTACTTCCTTGCTACATTACTTCCAATTGACAAAATCATCGGTAAGCTTTACCCAATCTTCGGTATCTGCCTTATCCTGATGGCTCTTGGAATTGGTGGAGCTACTGTTCTTAATAACGACGTAAGACCTATGATGGAACTTACACTGGAAAACCTACATCCAAATGATGCTCCAATCTGGCCTCTGATGTTCATCACTGTTGCCTGCGGTGCTATCTCAGGTTTCCACTCAACTCAGTCACCTATGATTGCAAGATGTATCACAAGTGAAAAACAGGGACGTAGAATCTTCTACGGAGCTATGGTTTCAGAAGGTGTTATTGCACTTATCTGGGCAGCTGCTGGTATTGCATTCTACTACAACCCAACTCACGGTATGCAGAGCCTATTTGATCTTGGTGGCGGAAACTCAACTGTAGTTTACGAAATGTCAAAATCACTTCTTGGAACAACTGGTATGATCTTCGCTATGGTAGGTGTAATCGCATGCCCTATCACATCAGGAGATACAGCATTCAGAAGTGCACGTTTAACAATTTCAGACTGGTTCAAAATCGATCAGTCAAACCTGAAGACTCGTCTTCTACTATCAGCTCCACTTCTAATCGTTGGATACCTGATTTCACTAGTTGACTACAGCATCCTATGGAGATACTTCTCATGGTCAAACCAGACACTGGCTATGATTGCTCTATGGGCTGGCGCAGTTTACCTGTGCAGATTCGTTGGTAAAAATGCTTCATTTATGGCTGCAATTCCTGCGACATTCATGTCAGCAGTTTCAGTTACATACATTCTATATGCTCCTGAAGGATTCGACATGGGATCAAATGGAATGACAAATGTAGCATACGGAATTGGTATTGCATTTGCGGTAGTATGTGCATTAATCTTCATCTTCCGTACTTACCTTCCAGAAGCAAGAAAAGCTGAAAAGCTTTCTTAATAGATAGTTTCTTTTAATAATATTACAAACCCGTAAAAGTAATATTGAAAATGCGAAATATGCCTTAACTAAACTTATTAGCATAACTTGAAAAAGAGCCTTGCATTAACGATTTTTCGTTAATGCGAGGCTCTTTTTCAATATATAAATAATAATTCATTAACTAACCTAGTCAACTACATGCTTTTGATTCTATACGCAAAGCAAGGCTGCACTGTAAGCACCTATCAACTTTAAAACTTAACATCTTCCATCATTATCTTCAAAATTTCGATATCAGTTTCTTTCATTCCTACACGGCCCATATATCCGATACTTTTGATTGTATCTTCTATATCCTCCTGAAGTATACCATCTCCACCCTGAAATGATCTTCCCATCATACTCATCTGATGAGCTAGTATTGCTGCATCTACTGCTGATGCAATCTTAGCTGCACAAGATGCCTTTGCTCCGTCACATACGATTCCTCCAACATTTGCAAGTGTATTTATAATCGTATTGCATATTTGCTGATAAGTACCTCCACCAAGGTATGTAATAGCACATCCTGCCGCACAGGCTGCCGTTACAGCGCCGCAAAATGCCGAAAGGCTTCCTATATAGTGTTTCAGATGAATCGCTGTCAAATTGCTTATAATCAAGGCTCTATAGGTCTTCTCATCTGATACTCCCCACTTCTCAGCATACTGTAAAACTGGTAGAGAAACAGTCATTCCCTGGTTTCCACTACCCGAGTTAATTACAACAGGAAGGCTGCATCCTCCCATTCTCGCATCAGAGCCTGCTGCTGCATAGGCTCTTGCACGTGTTCTTACGTCTTCTGGGTAGCAGTCAAGAAGCGTTCTTCCAACCTGAGCACCGTAAACATTAGAGAGCCCTTCTTTTGCTATTGCTGTATTCATCTCTATCTGAGAATCAAGTACTGGACGAACCTTATCAAGATCAACATTTTCAGCAAAGTCTAATATCCCCTTCATCGTAAGAGTCCAAGTCTTCTTCTCTTCTTTTTCCTTCTTCTCATCGCTATATTTGCTCAGCTGATATATAATTTGACCATCTTTTGTCATTTCTGCTATCGTAGTATGTCTGTTTACAATAGTAACGCTTGCCGTGTGGCCTTCTCCTTTTACAGATGCTACTATATAAAGGTTTTCAACGCCTTCCTGAAGCTTACAGGTAAAAAAACCTTCTGCGAGCAGCTGTTTTGTTTTTTCTATATCATCTTCTGTTACTTCTGATAGCACCTCAAGGGCAAGGTCTGCATTTCCGCCAACTGTACCTAGCACTGCAGCTGCACCGACGCCTTTCATTCCTCCTGAATTTGGAACGAGCACACCTTTTACGTTTTTTATAATATTACCGCTACAAGTTATATTTATATGCTCAGGCATAGCTCCAAGCACCTGGCGAGCCTTTGCTGCCGCATACGCTATTGCGATAGGTTCTGTACAACCTAGAGCCGGTACCAGCTCACTGTATAGTAAATCCACAAGTTCTTTGTACTGCTGTTTTTCCATTACACATACCTCCGATTCCTGCGGACCTACTTGTCCGCCCTCTTTCCTTATTAGTCATACTTTACCGGCACGCTGCACTGAGCACAGCTATAAGCTTTGCTCTCTAAACATACCGCTGATATTATCAGTAATATTATTATAAATATGATTTGATTTACTGTCAATTGAGCATATCGCTTTTATTTCGCATTTTCATCTGATATAATTAATTTATCGAAATTCAGGCAGGAAAATATGCTATCTAATCACATTTCATTTCTGCCGGGAGGAAAAGAGGGAGTTAAATGAAACAAGAAACAAGTCTAAAAAAGACCGTTTATAATGCAGTTCTTGCAGATATTATAGCTTTGGAATACTATCCGGGAGAAATAATCAACGAAAAAGCACTTATAGAAAAATATAACTGCAGCAAATCTCCTGTGCGGGAGGCTCTTCTTGCTCTTTGTGCAGACAATGTGCTCAGAAATATACCAAGATACGGTTATGAGGTTGTTCGCCTTACAATGGAAGATATACACGAAATGATACAGTTTAGATATATACTCGAAAGCGGCATACTGCGCATGGGAATCGAAAAATTCACG
The DNA here is from genome assembly GCA_963558075.1 of uncultured Clostridia bacterium. Classification (GTDB taxonomy): domain Bacteria; phylum Bacillota; class Clostridia; order Peptostreptococcales; family Anaerovoracaceae; genus CALHKP01. The sequence goes on from CAUWFN010000069.1 coordinate 3,533, forward strand.
CCTCAGCAGCTTGAGCGTTTAGAAGAACTCGACAATTTATGTGCCGAAAATGCAGGCGACATTATGCAGCACTGGGAGCTTAATACACAGTTTCACAGAAAGCTTATAGGCTACTGCGGTAACAGCTTTGCTGTAGAGGAGCTTGACCGCTGCATGAACCGCCTAAAGCGCGCTTATGCCCAGTGCAGATGGAGAAAAGAGGACAGTCCCCTAGACCCTATCGATACAAGATATCATAGCCAGCTTATAGATGCTATACGTAGAAAAAATACAAGCGATATGCTAAGAGCCCTTCGAGATGATCTTAATGATTTTGGAGGACTCAATCACGAGCTAGTAAAATAATAACAAAGACAAGGGCTACCTTGCATTAACTTATTATCGTTAATGCAAGG
>CAUWFN010000070.1:0-3925 GCA_963558075.1 uncultured Clostridia bacterium
ACAAGGCTTGTAATGCTGACAACTAATGAAGCTACTTTCATAATCAATTATGCATCCGACATATTATAAATAAAATCAGATACTTTCCTCCTTTTGTATTTATAGTTATATTCTCTAACATTTCAAAATAAAAATCAACCCTTTATAAGATATTATTGTGAGAGTAATCTGTTATTTTTTTGAAAACTATGATATTATAGTCAATGTATCAAAAAATATCATGCACCCATAACTCAGTGGACAGAGTTGCACATTCCGACTGTGCCGGCCGTGAGTTCGAATCTCACTGGGTGCACCATAATTTTAACTTCGAATTTCCTATTTAGGGTGTATTCGAAGTTTTTTTATAAAAAAGTGTTATATATGATGAGCTAAAGAGGCAGGAGATATGGAAAAAAAGACGCGGATCATAAATTTTGATATTAATGAGCTGTTAAAAAGATCAGCAAAGTCTGACAGAATGGCAGGCTTCATTATGCCTGAGAATATCAAATTTGATAATGATGAGACGAAGGCATCTATAAGCTTTGAGGGAAATAATATTTATTTTGCATTAGCATATATCGAGTCTACAAAAATTAAAACAGAAGGCGGAAATAGCTATGATGATCTGATTGCTGATATATGGAAAAATAGTATGCTCGATGAGGCGTATATTTTATTGCGAGAAAAAATAGAAAGAGCTGTAGATGCGAAAGGAATGTATTTATCTCCTTTGCTTGGTCCTGGATATTATGAAATGCCTATTAGCGATGCATACTTTGTATGTGAAAAAGCTGATGCTGAAAGCATTGGAATTACATGTAGCGAGAGGGGAAGTATGGATCCTGTATTTTCTCGGTGCGGATTTTTTGCTGTATCTAGTGAACCTGATGACAGACGTCTTTTGGCATGCAAAAGCTGCAAAGGAAATCGTAAAGGATGCAGCATGTGCACTTTGTTTACGGTAATTTAACATTAGAGGAACGTTCATATTGAGGTGAATTATTTACAAAGCAAAACACTTGTGGTAAAATTATTAAATATGTAAAAAAGTATTTTGGGAATGAATTAATAGGGAGAAATAAATGAGCAGAAGAGAAAGAAATGCAGCTGCGAAGAAGCCCAACGTATTCAGACGCATAGGAAACTGGTTCAAAAACCTGAAGACCTGGAAGAAAACCGTTCTGATTATATTGCTAGTTATTTTAATCGCAGCCGGTGTTGTGTTCGGTTACATGTATAGTAAGCTGAACAAAATAGACAAAATGAATCTTGACGACAGAGAGCTGTCATGTGTTGATATCGACGGATATATAAACGTGCTTCTTCTTGGTGTAGATGCAAGAGACATGTCTGATCTCAAGGATTGTCGTACAGATGCAATTATGATTGCAAGTATCAAAGAGGAAACAGGAGAGGTTCATCTAACTTCAATTTATAGAGATACGTATCTTAAGATGGGTGGAAAGAACTTCTATGATAAGATTACGCACGCGTTTGTTAACGGTGGACCAAAGACTACAGTAAAGGCAATCAACCAGGCTCTTGATCTTAACATCGATAAGTTTGTCGTATTTAACTTCAAGGCAGTAGCTGATGTTGTAGACGGTGTTGGCGGAATCAACCTAGATATTGAAGATTATGAGATTCAGCAGCTGAATAAGTATACAATTGAGACAGCTGATAACATTGGAAAGAAAAAATACAACCTGGTAGAAGAAGCCGGAAAGCAGAAGATAGAAGGTGTTCAGGCTGTATCATACGGACGTATCAGATACGGAGTAGGTGATGATTTCAAGAGAACTGAAAGAATGAGAATCGTTCTAGAAAAATCACTAAACAAAGTAAAGAAAATGAAATTTACTAAGCTAGATAAGCTTATTGACAAAATTATGCCTCAGGTAAAAACAAACCTAAGTAATATGGATATAATTACTTTGGCATGGAAGGTAAAGGACTTTAAGATTGTTGGAAGTGCAAGCTTCCCATATGAGGTTTCAACGGGGTACCTAGACGGAACGTCATACGTATTCCCTAGCGATCTTGTGGCAGATGTTAAACGTCTTCACAAGGAAGTCTTCGGAAGAAAGCACTATGAACCTAGCGATAAGGTATATTCTATTGCAGGCGAGATTTCATCCGCACTCGGAAGCAGTGCAAACCATGGCTCTGTAAATGTAGATCAAATTACAGAAAATCCTCAGGACACTCCAAGTCTAGAAACTCTACCGGAAACTCTTCCAGAGGAACAGAAACCCGAAGATGGAAATACTACTCCGCCAGGTGGTCAGGTGACGCCGCCGGCTCCGCCTGTAAACCCTCAGCCTGAGCCACAGCCACAGCCTCAGCCGCAGCCACAGCCTGAGCCACAACCTCAGCCACAGCCTCAGCCTCAGCCTGAGCAGTAAAACTTGCAGTAAATAATAAAAAATGATTTAAAACATAGATTGATATAATAAGGAGAGAGAAATGGCAAAAGAAAAAATCAATTTCGAAGATGCTGATGTAAAGCTAAAGTACAGACATACTACATCACATATTCTTGCGCAGGCAGTTAAACAGATCTGGCCGGATGCAAAGCTTGCAATCGGACCTGCAATTGACAATGGATTCTACTATGACATTGACATGGAGCACAAGCTCATAAACGAAGATCTGCTGAAAATACAGAAACAGATGAAGAAGGTTATCCAGGCTAATTATCCTCTGGAACGCTTTGAGCTTCCTAGAAAAGAAGCAATCGAATACATGGCCGAAAGAAACGAAGACTACAAGGTAGAGCTTATTAACGATCTTCCAGAAGATGCAGTTATCTCATTCTACAAGCAGGGAGATTTTGTTGACCTTTGCGCAGGTCCTCATATGGATTCAACAGGCCAGATAAAGGCTGTTAAGCTTATGAGTGTTGCAGGAGCATACTGGAGAGGCGATGAGCACAACAAAATGCTTCAGAGAATCTACGGAACATGCTTCCCTTCACAGGAAGAATTAGATGAATATCTAAAACGTCTAGAAGAGGCAAAGAAGAGAGACCACAGAAAGATTGGAAAAGAAATGGATCTATTCGCTATCTACGAAGAAGGTCCAGGATTCCCATTCTTTATGCCTAACGGAATGATTCTTAGAAATGAACTAGAAGGCTTCTGGAGAAAAGAGCATGCAAAGAGAGGATATCAGGAAATCAAAACTCCTCTTATTCTAAACGAACAGCTGTGGAGAACATCAGGTCACTGGGATCACTACAAGGACAACATGTACTTCACAAAGATTGATGATGCTGATTATGCTATCAAACCAATGAACTGTCCAGGTTCAATGCTTGCATATAAGAGAAAGATGTGGTCATACCGTGATTTCCCTATCAGAATGGGAGAACTTGGTCAGGTTCACAGACATGAGCTATCAGGAGCTCTCCACGGCCTTATGCGTGTAAGAACATTCACACAGGACGATGCTCATATCTTCATGCTTCCTGAACAGGTTAAGGATGAAATCGTTGGAGTAGCAAGATTTATCGACGATGTATATAACATGTTCGGATTCAAATACCACATTGAGCTTTCAACAAGACCTGAAGATTCAATGGGAACAGATGAAGAGTGGGAAACTGCAGAAAATGCACTAAAAGAGGCACTAGAAGTTCTAGGTGTTCCATACGTAATTAACGAAGGAGACGGTGCATTCTACGGTCCTAAACTAGACTTCCACCTAGAAGACTCAATTGGAAGAACATGGCAGTGTGGAACTATCCAGCTTGACATGCAGATGCCACAGAGATTCGACCTTACATATGTAGGTTCAGATAACGAAAAGCACAGACCTGTTATGATTCACCGTGTAATCTTCGGTTCAATCGAAAGATTCATCGGTATCCTGACAGAGCACTTTGCAGGAAAATTCCCTCTATGGCTTGCACCAGTACAGGTTAAGCTTCTAACAGTTG
>CAUWFN010000071.1:0-3918 GCA_963558075.1 uncultured Clostridia bacterium
CACATTTTCATACCCTGCGTCAACTCTTTTTTTCATTTTTTTGTAAAAAAGTTATCGTATTTATCAAAACGTAAGAAAATCCAACACTTTCATGTATTTATCCCAATTAAGAACTTATAGACGCAAACGCATCATGTGCATTGCTATAGCCTTCTTTCTGAACACTTTCTGCATATAAAATCTGCTCAAATACAGGAAAACCGTCTTTTTTCGTTCTTACTCTTGTCTGTAGCGGCTCAGTTATCTCACCCTTTGCTAGTGGCCTTTTATAATACCAGTAATCTCCTGACTTTTCCCAATCCTTTGTATTGTAATCTACGTCGTACATCTTTTCTGTGTCGCTATCTGTAAACTCAGCAAAACATCTTACATAGCACTCTACACTTTCACTCCCATTTTTTATTCTGACTATCTTCTTTATGTCTGTATTAGCCTTTACATCGTCTCTTGGTCTTTCAAATATCTCAACTATTTCAATATCATTATTCCCAGCTCTTACTTTATTCACTTTCTCACTTTCTATATCAGCCATATACGCATACCCTGCTGCCGAAATAAGACATATAAGCGAAATTATAACAACCGATTTGATTTTTATTTTATTTTTCATCTTTATTGTCTCTCCAATATAATATAGTTTTTTCCAAAACCTCTGCATGGCGGCGAGCTACTCACCACTTAGCTACGTTTAAACAGGTAGATTCTCATTTATTTTTGTTAAAGCAGGATTGAGCCGCTTTCTATAAGTTCACAGCTGCTATAGTTATTTCACTTAGCAAGAGTTCCTTTAAACACAGCCTCTTCATTATTCTCAACTAGTTCAAAACGTATTATGTCGCTATCTATTGTTCCTCCTTTTGTCACACTAATATTAGAACTCTTGTACCTTGCCGTCTTCACTTCCTTAATAGCGTACTCTCCCATATCCAAATTGCAGTATCCTTCAGCATGATATATATCATATGGCGGGAAATTCCTTACTGCTACATATCTTTTTACATCATTTCCCCATACATCATTACCCTCAATGCAGTAAAGGGATGCAATCCGGTTCCCAAATGGAGTGTATATATCATCCTTTGAGTATTCTTTTATTATACCTATTGACCTTCTATGAGATTCCACATTCAATGCTGTGTTGTTTTTCGCATCAAAGTCACCAAAAGGTTTTCCCTCTTTCAGCACCTTCATTGAATCCTCTCTATTATAAGGGAAAGTTGATTTTTCTTGAGACTGTATAAACAAATAAGTTCCCAGCATTCCAACAATTTCACCTTTATCATTTTTGAAAAGTTTATCAGACTTTAAATACAGATCTATATCCTCCTTCCAATACGCATCGTTATATTTTACCTCTCCATTTTTATCTGCACCTAATTTCCATTTTTTTAAAGGCTTTATTTTCCGTGCATCTTCTATCGTTTCACAGTACTCAGGTATATACCAGATTTCTAGCTCCAAAACATCAAAGTATTTCTGATATTTGGGAAGGTTGACCTGCCCGTTATAATTAAGCATCTGAAATTTCATAGTCATATCCATAGATTCAAACCTCGGTGATGCCAATGTATTTACAACATTTATATCTCCGCTTACATCTGCTGTATAAACCGTTTCATCAGGCATGTAGCCTTCTGATTTTTTTGTTTCTTTTATATAATATGTTCCTGCATATAAATCTATAATGTTAGATTCCGCATATAATTTACCGTTCAAATCTTTTTTCTGTGCTGTACATGTTAGTGTTCCAACCTTATTTATACAAGTACTATCGGAATACACAGTATATTCAGCACCTCCTAGCATATACACTTTCGGTGCATTTGATACAAGGCTTTCTTCTGACTTTATAGTACGCTTTACAGAAAGCTTTCCTTTTACTGAATTTCCAGATTCAGGTACATTTGCCGAATCATGGGATACGTTTTCGTTTTGACTCTGAGAGGTCTCTCCCTGCTGAGGTCTTTCCTCAGGCCTTATAGTCGGCACGCCTGGTTTTGATGCATCCCCTTCTGGATCATTACCATTTGAATTACTTTGATTTTCTTCTAGTTTGCTAGATTCGCTAGGCTTCGGAGGCCCTAACTTGTCTTGCGTATTATTTTTATCACTTTTTTGCTCAGCATTTTGTTCACTTTGCACACTGCTTTGATTTATCGTAAAAATCTCTTTCGTATTATCAGCTGAAATGTTCTGAAAGCAAAACAAAGAGACAGCAAGCAGGATAAAAATACAGATATTTTTAAATCGACTAGACTTCATTTTTTAACCCTTCTCTCACAATTTTTCGTTTTCGTATTCTAAAAAGTTTCTTCCATGGTATAAGAACTATGACTGAAGCAGTAGCGAAAAATGCCATATGATTTCGTATATATTGAAAGATAAAGCCAAGATATGGAACGGATCCTATAACTTTTCCGTAATATGTCTTCTCTGTAACAACTCCAAGATCGCTTACCTCGTTTGCATCACCTTTTGTTATAATTCCATCCCTAGTTATTGCTGCAATCAAGTACCATCCGTCATTTTCGCTATCTCCTGTTTTAGGTACATTTGGCGGAATCTTTTTTACACTTAAAGTCTGGTTCTTGTCATCAATATCTGCGTGATTTGCAACAACTTTTACTACCTTGCCATCTTCATCTACTTTTGACAGCTTTTCGAATACAACAATATCTCTTCCTTCAAATTTTCTTGAATCAAATTTAAAATCAAGTACTTCTTTTCCGTCAGGGTTTTCTGCTGTAAATTCAGTTTCTGATTCTGCGATGACATCGCCACTTTTTTTGTCAAGCAGTACTCCGTTTAGAATATATTTCTGATTCTTTATAAGGTTTTTATATTCAACTCTATCGCTTATAACTATGCTTTCTAAAGGTTCTATAATCTTTGACTCTTCATTGCCAAAATAAGCTAATGTGCTTATCACCGGAACAAAAACGCTTTGATCATAATCCTCTACATCTGCATGAACAGAAACTTCAATTTCATCCTCATACAGGCTCTCAAATGCAACAATGGTTTCGCCTTTGAGCTCAGATGCATCAAATGTAAATTCTAGCTCCACAAAGCCTTCTTTTGCTTCAGCCATAAACGTTTTTTCTGATGTGACAGGTTTTCCACCTGAAATCAAAGCTTCGCCCGTTGATTTTTTGACTAAAGTGCCTTTTACTGTATATGATTTTCCAGGATATAAATTCTTGTACATCACCTTGTCTTTTATGGTCTGCTCTTTCGCACCATTTAAATCTTTTCCACCATCTACGATGTCGCAAGCCGTTGTCTTCAGAGAAGGAAAGCATATAGTCTGTCCCATATCGTTTAAGTCTTCGTGTGCAGCTACAAGCCTTTTATCACCTTGAGTTATTATGTATAGCTTTTCTGTAACAACAAAATCTCCTCCCGCTGAAAACTTTCCAGAATCAAATGCAAACTCAACATTTATGCTCCCATTTGATTTTTTTGGAACAAATTCTTGCTCTGTCTCTACAGCTATTTTTCCTGAAGCCTTATCGATAATACAGCCCCGCACAATATACTTTTGGCCTGCAAGCAAGCTTTTGTATTCAAACCTATCTATTACTAGTGCTTCTTTTCCTGGCTTAGAGTTTTTGCACCCATCCTTAAACGATGCGAAAGTCTTAATCTCCGGAATAGGTTCATTGAATATTTCTACAGTCTGCAGATCTTCTATCCCTTTGATTTCAAATTCTATATCTTTTTCTGGAGCAATAAATCCTTCTGGTGTTTTCGTTTCTCTGATAAAATATTTACCTGGTAAAAGTCCTTTCACCACATGAGGCTTTTCGCTACTTGTAAAGGTTTCTATTACATTTTTCTTGTTATCAAGAAGCTGAAGCTCAGCTCCTGGCAGAATTATTTTTTCTCCATCAGTGCCTATTGAAGTTTTATCAAATT
>CAUWFN010000072.1:0-3710 GCA_963558075.1 uncultured Clostridia bacterium
GTGGTGTTAAGGTACAGGAGGAGGAAAGGTATGGAATTTCAAATAACAGAACTGGAAAAAAGAGAGTTATTAAAAACTTGCGGAATACCGATAATTGATGATTCTACTAATTATTGGTTTGTACGAACAAGTGCGGGCGAACATTTTGAAGACTTTTATTTTGGAGAGTATATTGCAATCGGATGGGACAAATTAAATGATATTGAATCTCTTAAGTGTTCTACAAAAGAAAAGCTTAAAGATGATGTTATTAAATTATACTCTGATGATTCTCGCCCCGGAAATACTGCTGCACAAATTCTTAAATTTGTAAATGACATGAAGATAGGAGACTATATTTTAATACCTAACGCTAGTTGCGAACGAATAGCTGTAGGTTTAGTAATAAGCGATGTCTATCTCTATGAGCCTACTGAACAGGATAAGCTAGATATATTATTCGATGGCGTTGAGTTGGATTTTCTTAAAAGAAGAAATGTCCAGTGGATTACAAAAGCCCCCTTGCGCAGATGTCAATTAGATCCTATGTTGGTACCTATTATTTATTCTTACGGAACAATCGTTGATGCTAACCCATATTCACAATTTATCAATCGTTCCATTTACGACTTGTATTATAAAAGTGGAGAGTTACATGCCATTTTTAACATGACTCGGCCAGAAGATATTTCTGCATACTATTTTAATAAATTCATCAATTCGATATTTGAAACACAAAAACTATGCACCACTATAACAGAAACTGATTTTTCTCCTGATGATTTTGTTATAAAAGCTTCTTTTAACTCGGCTGGTCCTGTTGAAATGATTACAGGAGCTATATCTGCAATGCTGGTTTTGTCTAGTATCTCTTTGTTTATAAATGGTGCTAATATTAAATTTAAATTTAATATTTTTGGATTCTTTAAAGGACAATTCAACATTTCTTCTTCTGGACTTTTAGATAAAATAAAAGCATTCAAAAACATAGAAAAACAACATAAAGATAGCCTCGATAAAATCAATTCTGATTTGATCGAAGCTAAAAACAACCTTGAAATAAAAGGAAAAAATGTGCTTAAAGAAGAGCAAATCAATCAAGATGCTCAATCTTAAAGCAGTGTTTTGTAATGAAAAAAGATGTGACTATAAACACAAACTCATGCACATAAAAATATTTAAACACTAATATTTTATTTATGCTTAAAAAGTCTAAAAATATAAATCTTTGAAAGAGGTACAGTATCGAAAATATCAAGATGTATATATTGTATTTTTTTATTATTTTTCGAATCATATTGTACACCTCCTTCTTTAAATGTATTATACGCTTTTTGATCTTTAATGCAATAGACAAATTGTAAATTTTTCTCTCCCCTGCTCCACAGCAGGCAATTACATGATAGGTATAACTGTTTCGTCGATTATACATAATACAAAAGACTGGGAGAATTCAAATTAAATTAAGAAAGGATGTGATATCATGCCATTATTAAAAACAACCACACATACAATAGATGATATCTATGCTCTTCCAGATGGACAGAGAGCGGAATTGATCAACGGACAAATTTATAACATGGCACCACCTTCTCCATTACATCAGGAATTGGTAATGGAACTCTCCGCCTCTCTAAGAAATTATATCAAAGGAAAAGGCGGTAATTGCAAAGTTTATCCTGCTCCATTTGCTGTTTTTATTAAGGATGATGATTCCAATTATGTAGAGCCTGATATCAGCATTGTCTGCAATTCCAACAAAATTTCACACCGTGGCTGTGAAGGAGCACCTGACTTTATCATCGAAATCGTTTCACCGAGCAGCCGTAAAATGGATTATTCTACAAAAAATGCACTTTATGCCGATGCCGGTGTTCGTGAGTATTGGATTGTGGATCCTGCCAGAGAACGCACAACGGTATACCGATATGAGGAAGATGTAGCTCCGGTAATTGTACCTTTTCACGATATTCTCAAATTAAAAATATTTGAGGATTTCGAAATCTGCATTGATGATTTATTGAAATAAAATAAAACCGCCCCGGTGCTACCAACACCAGGGCGGCAATACATATCCGAAGATATGCTATTGAAATCCACGAATATTGTATCATCTTCGGAAACAGCTTGCAATCCAGAACATTCGTTCATGTGCTGGCTGTTATTTTTGTACCATTTTTTGCATAAAACTAAACAAGGAGATGATCTAAAATGAGCGCAAGATATGCCTATGGTTACGTCCGTGTATCCACTGATAAGCAGGAAGAACTTTCTCCAGATTCGCAAGAGAAACTATTACGGGAATATGCTGCCAAAAACAATATTATCATTTTGAAAGTTTTCTTTGAGATTGGGATATCAGGAAGAAAAGCCGATAAACGGCCGGAATTTCAAAAAATGATCGGGCTTGCAAAATCATCCGATCATCCGGTTGATGTGATTCTGGTTTGGAAATTCAGCAGATTCGCAAGAAATCAAGAAGAATCTATCGTATACAAATCCCTGCTGCGGAAGCAAAGCAACGTTGATGTTGTGAGTGTATCAGAACCTTTGATAGATGGTCCATTCGGCTCTTTAATCGAGAGAATCATTGAATGGATGGATGAATACTACTCTATCCGGCTTTCTGGCGAAGTCCTAAGAGGGATGAAAGAAAAGGCTACAAAAAAAGGATACCAGATGTCCCCACCTTTTGGGTATCGCGCTGTTGGAAACGGAGATCCTTATAAAATTGATCAAGACGAAATGAAGATTGTAGACTTTATCTGTGATGAATTTGACTACCATAACTCGGATGTTACGAAGATAACACGAAAACTAAATGATATGGGAGTCCGCACAAGACGAGGGAACCCTTTCGAATCCCGTAGCGTAGAAAGAATCTTGAAAAATCCATTCTATTATGGTCTTGTCGCGTGGAATGGAATAACATTCATGGGAACACATGAAGTCCATTACTCAAAAGAACGCTTCGAAGCCCGCATGAAAAAGATACAGACTACATACAAGCCACTGAAACGCCGTGATGTATCCTCATGTAAACATTGGTTATCAGGGATTTTAAAATGCGGATACTGCGGGGCCTCTCTCGCCTACAATGGTGCAAACAGGCACTCACCTGGTTTTCAGTGCTATAAGTACAGCAAAGGAATACATACCGAATCCTGTTCGATATCAGAGAAAAAAGTGATCGCTGCACTGGAAGAGTATTTTGAAAAACTTCTTTCTGGCATGGATTTTGAATACTCCTACCACTCTGCTGAGACCGGCGAGAAGATATCAGAACGTGAATCACTCTTGTCTGAACTTGATAAAATTTCCAACAGGGAGAAACGGGTCCGTCTTGCCTATGAAAATGAAGTAGATACGTTGGAAGAATATAAACGGAACAAAGAGCGTCTGCAAAAAGATAGGGAAGACATTTTGGAACAGCTGAAAAATCTCGACAAAAATAATGAAGACACGAAAACAAAATCTGACGTACTCAAGAACGTACAAACCGTATACGATGTGATTAAAAATGATGCGATAGACTATGATACGAAAGGTATTTTTATGAGAAGTTTGGTAGAAGATATCGTTTATGACAAGAAAAACGGCAAACTGATCTTCCATCTTTACATATCGTGAGCCCTCTGTTTATAAGGGTTTGCGGATATGTTATAGGTTACTGCAATCCGGGCCGCCAAATTGTGAAATGATCACTTTGGCAATCTGTGGGTTCGTTTGTG
>CAUWFN010000073.1:0-3610 GCA_963558075.1 uncultured Clostridia bacterium
TTCTATAGTTTTCATATACATTTCTCCCAGTTTTATAGATTTGAATCGCTTCATTCAGTATTATATATCATTTTAAAAATATTTTCAATAACGTGTTGACTTTATCTTAACTAGATAATATAATAATCAATATCATATTATAAGTTATTAAATATCTTACTACGAGGTGACAACAATTATGAAAATCAGTATATTCGGCGACTCAATAGCCAAAGGAGTAATATTTAACGAAGATAAGAATAGATACACATTTCTCAAGAACTGTTTTTTTAACATTACAGAATCAGCTCTTGGAGTTCCTATGAAAAACTATGCTAAGTTCGGCTGTACTGTCGATAAAGGTACAGAAATTATAAATAAGCATCACGATGAAATCTCCGAAAGTGATTTCACAATACTTGAATTTGGAGGAAACGACTGCGACTTTAACTGGGCAGAAATAGCAGAAAATCCACAAGCAGATCATACATGCCAGGTTCCTATAGACTCATTCAAGTCAAAATACAAATCAGTTATACAGGGTGTCTTTGATCTTGGAACAAATCCAATTCTCATGACCCTTCCACCTCTTTGCTCAAGACGTTTTTTTGACTGGATATCAAGAGGTCTTGACAAAGACAATATAATGAAATTCCTAAATGACGACATATTCAGCATCTATCGCTGGCATGAGGAATATAACACAAAAGTCTTAGAGCTTGCTGAAGAGTTCAAGCTTCCATATATCGATATCAGAAGCATATTCACAGATATGGACTGCTACGAGGATTATATTTGTATCGACGGAATGCATCCTAACGAAAAAGGACATGAACTCATATCACAAGAAGTAATTACACAGCTTGAAACAATTATCAGATGCAGAAAATGCTCTGTTAATTGTGCATAAATAACAACAAAAGAAAAAGAATCCCGATTTTGGGATTCTTTTTGCTTTGTGATTAACATAATTTAAGGCATCTGCCTTTGCTATCTTATTTTTCGCTATTCTGATTTAATTCTTCGTCTGTCAAAGAAGACATAGCGCAAGCTACCTCGTCAACGTCTTCTTTTGGCTCATCTGTATCTAGCACTTCGCAAGAGTCGATTTCTATAACTTCTTTTTCGATATCTATCTCAGGAATTTCATCCTCGGAATCTTTGCTTTTATCTCCGTTAAAGAAAATATATAAAAGTGCAGCAAGTGCTGCGCCAAGAAGCGGTGCTATTACAAATACCCACAGCTGTGAAAGATCTGCCGTGCCTTCCTGGATAACAGCTGCAGCTATTGATTTTGCTGGATTTGATCCTCCTCCAGTCATCGGAGTCTCTACAAGATATACAAACGTAAATCCAAGACCTATGATCAGACCTTTTAGATTTCCTGCCTTTTCATCCTTTGTCACTGCAAGGAACAGATACACAAATACGAATGTAAGCACTACCTCCAGTAAAATTGCAGATATCATAGATACGCCAAATGTACTGAATTCGTTAAATCCACTTGCAAACATTGCTGTTCTCGTATCAAGTATAATAGATGCGATTGCAGCTCCGCAGATACCGCCAAGAATCTGTGAAATTGCATATCCAAAAAATTCCTTTACGGAAATATCTCCTGTGATGAGTGTTCCAAGCGAAACCGCAGGATTGAAATGTCCTCCAGAAATTTTGCTGAAACAATAGTATGACACCATCACAGCAAGTCCAAATGAAAATGCGCATGCCAGTGTTGTGAAAGCCATAGGAATCTGAAATCCTAAAGCAGACACCATGATATTAACAGACACCGATGCTATGCACCCGGATAACACAATTACTGCCGTTCCCAAAAATTCTGCCAAATACTTTTTCATGATTAATCCTCCCTGTTCATTATATCTCTAATAACCTCTCCGGCTATTATAAGTCCAGCCACCGAAGGAACAAAGCTTATGCTCGCTGGCGTCCTCTTTCCTCCCTCGTCGATTCCCTTTGATGCCTCTTCCTTTGAATAAAGAACCTTAACATCTTTTATTCCCCTGTTTCTCAGCTCTTTTCTCATAACTCTCGCAAGAGGACATCCGCTCGTTTTGCTTATATCGGCAATTTCAAATTTTGTATTGTCAATCCTGTTTCCTGTTCCCATAGAAGAGATTACAAGAGCCCCTGACTCCTTTGCTCGTTTTATAATATCAAGCTTTGCTGAGACTGTATCTATTGCATCTACAATGTAGTCGTATTCACTGAAATCAATCGCCTCCGCCGCTTTCGAATCCGGCAGATAAAAAGTCTTATATTTTTTCACGATACACTCAGGATTGATTTTTTCTATGCGTTCTTGCATTACATCAACCTTCGCTCTTCCTAGCGTTTCGTAATCTGCGATAATCTGACGGTTTATATTGCTTTCTGATACATCGTCGCTATCTACAATGCCGATTTTCCCTACTCCCGCACGCACAAGACCCTCGCAGACATATCCTCCTACGCCTCCGATTCCGAAAACGAGTATAGATGCGTTTTGTATCTTCGATAGCGCCTCATCGCCCACAAGGCCCAAAGTTCTAGAATGACGCACCTTTCGATCTATTTCATATTCCATTTTTCAAATCTCCTATAACCCTATATATTACATCAGACGAATACCCATAGCCCGAAAGTCTTCTTGCAGCACGGCCTATCAGTTTGTCTGTAATTTCCTCATTATATCCGATAACCTTTTGTGCAGCAGCTTTTGCTCTCTCATACTCGTCAGTCTCGATTCTATCATCAAAGAGTCTATCCTGCTCTTCTTCGTTTTCGCAGACTTCGTTTTGATAAAGAAAATCCTCGTATGCGTTTTCTATTATTTCAGAAGATACACCTTTTGCTTTTAGCTCACGGAAAACACGAAGCTTTCCCCATTTTTTCCTAAAAGCGTATCTCATATATTCCTGGCAGAATCTCTCATCTGAAAGATATCCGCATTCTATAAGCTCATTAATAGCTTCTTCTATATCCTCCTGATCAAAACCTTTCCTCTTGAGATAATCAAAAAGCTCTTTCGTGCTCCGCGATCTCGTAAGAAGCGCTCTTGCTGCTGTTTCACTTATGTTCATTAAACCCACCTTAAACTACAAAAGCATGTCAACAGAATACTCTTCATCCTGAGCGCACAAGAAGCACTTGATCTGCGGATGAATATCTATCTTTATCATGCTTAATGATGCTTCATTATACACTACATTTTTGATTAAATCGTGATTATCATCTACCATTTCTGGCATTTCATCAAAAAAACCTCTGCCTGTCATCTTTCCAAAGGCTTCCTTGGAAGACCATATTTCAAAAAAACCATCTATTCCCCAAAGTTCTACATATGCCTTTTCGTTTGACTTAAAATGTCTATCTGCGATTTTTTCCCAGCTTGCAGTCTCCTTCATCTCCTGAATATCAACGCCAATTTCATTATCGCTATATGCGCACATCCACATCTGTCCGCTATGAGAAAGAGAAAATTTGATATCGCAGTTTTCAAAATAAGGCTTTCCTCCCTCTGCCACTTTTATTTGTGGCATCTCAGTAAGCTCAATCCCATGCTTTTCTGCAAACATCAAAGCACCTCGCTGAATCATCGGATATCCTTCCTCGCCGCGCTTAAACTCACCAT
>CAUWFN010000074.1:0-3525 GCA_963558075.1 uncultured Clostridia bacterium
TTGACCGAGTGGCTAAGGAGCTCGCCTGGAAAGCGAGTAAGGTGTAACAGCCCCGCGGGTTCGAGTCCCGTGTCCTCCGCCATAACTTAGAGACCTTTTTAGGTCTCTTTTTTTATTGAAATTTCAACAAAATCAAGTAATACCAATGCTTACAGCTTTTCATATATCCGTTAGATACATGCCGTTTTGAGGCATACAGAGGCACTCAGAGGAACTTAAATCTGGGAAATATCTGGGAGAAGTGGCTTTTTTGCTGGATGAAAACAATGCAAAATCACATTTTTTTATTCACGCGGAACTCGAAATTTTTATGTGTGACCGACTCTCTTCGTCCCAGATTTTAAAAAATCGCATATTTGTAAATGGACTTATCTATGTGTAATATAGACTTAAATGAAATCCTAAGAGGAGGTAAAAATCATGAGAAGCAATATAAAACTTAAACTGACATATGATGAAGTGAGAGTACTTGTCTTTGCTCTTAACGAACTTAGAAATGAACTAATAGAAGAAGGAAGATACACAGACTCCGTTGACGATATTCTAATTAAGCTGATTAAGTAAAATAGATTAATCCTTACATAGCCGCACTTACATAGGTGCGGTTTTTTTATACCCAAAATTAGTCGAATGCGACGGAAAGTGAGGATTAATTTATGAAAAAATCAAACGAACCAACGATCATGAAAATCATCTTTGATTTAGGCCTACTTGATGAGTGCAGTTTCTTTGATGATGACGAATACTGGCAGGATGTAGTTCATGACACACTCTTTAACTATTACAGCACATATGCAGACATTGTAATAGAAGATGTAAAAAGACTACTGCTAGATGGAGAATCTCGCAAAGCAATAACTAATATCATGCTATTCGTTTCTCAGATGGCATCAAAAGATGAGGCAGAATCATCAGTAAGACTTCTTGAGTCAATGCTCTATACTATGGACCTTCATGATGGAGTTAAAGCAGTCGAAAATGTCGTAGCATTATCTGAATCAGAGCCTTATGTTTTAGAT
Organism: uncultured Clostridia bacterium; assembly: GCA_963558075.1. Classification (GTDB taxonomy): domain Bacteria; phylum Bacillota; class Clostridia; order Peptostreptococcales; family Anaerovoracaceae; genus CALHKP01. Next base: position 1,020 of record CAUWFN010000074.1, read on the forward strand.
AGCTTCATTGATTATGTGCTTATGGATGATGTTATTTCAGGATATGTTTCTGAAGAATGGAAAAGGCAGGAAAAGGAACTTGATATGCTTTCAGAGGAACCTGAGGATATGGAGGAGTCTTATGGAAAAGTGTAAAGTAATATCTGTATGTAATCAGAAAGGTGGTGTCGGAAAAACAACTACTGCCCTAAACCTTGGAATAGGCCTTGCAAATGAAGGAAAAAAGGTTCTTCTGATAGATGCAGATCCCCAAAGTGATTTAACTGTTTCTTTGGGATTTAATAATCCTGATGAACTTGATGAAACATTATCATCTATTATGACATCAGTTTTAAGAGAAAAAAGCATTCCAAAAGATTACGGAATCATAAGTCACAAAGAAGGGGTGGATTTAATTGCATCTAACCTTGAGCTTTCATCTATGGAAATACAGCTGGTGAATGCCATGAGCAGAGAAGTTACCCTAAAAAACTATATCACATCATCAGGAATAAGGAATAGATATGACTATGTGATAATAGACTGTATGCCATCTCTTGGCATGATAACAATCAATGCCCTTGCAGCTTCGGATAGAGTAATAATTCCTGTTCAGGCTCAGTACCTTCCAGCAAAAGGAATGACTCAGCTAGTTGCAACTATAGGAAAGGTAAAAAGAAATCTGAACCCTTCTCTGAAGATTGACGGCATTGTATTAACTTTGGTGGATAACAGAACTAACCATGCAAGAGATATCAGCATGACACTGAGAAGTCAGTATGGGCATATTATGAAGATATATAACACTCAGGTTCCCGTAGCTGTAAAAGCGGCAGAAGCAAGTGCCGCAGGGTGCAGCATATATGCTTATGATAAAAACAGTCCTGTATGTAAAGCCTATATCTTGCTAAAAGAAAAGATGAAAACGATGACGAATAATTAATTAAATCAAATTGAGGTCCGATAGATTTCGGGCCTCTTTTACTACCTACAGAATATGGAAAAAATACGAGGAGATGATAGAAATGCAAAAGAATTTAGATAAAGTATTATGCCCAGAAGATTGTATTTATAGAAATAAGGTAGCACACTTTTGCGGCTACTGCATGAATAGAATTTTAAACGAGGAGGAGAAAAAGGATGCCAATAGAAAAGCAGAAGCTAAACACACTGAATAAGCTAATTGACAGTGGATCAAATACGGAAAAGAAGATTACTTCAATGGGAATTCAGGAAATAATTGCTGTACCAAAGATTACAGTTCCGGAGATTCATATAATAACTGAGCTTCAGGATGCAATTAAGTCAAGAGCAGTGATAGCATACCTTGCTTCCGGTTTCGATGAGCCAGAAGCTGAAAAAGCACCAAAGCAATCTGAAAAAGAATCGAAGTTTGAAGACTTTGATGAAACTGCTAAAGAAGAAATTTCAAAAGCAAATGATGAAGTATTAGAAAGTGAGGATAATGATAATGACAGATTCTACTACTAAAGAAATGACACCTTCTCAGTTAAGAGAATTTATTGAAAAAATGCCGGAAAACACCGTTGTTTCAGTGGAGGTAAAGGTGGTGCTAGAAAATGACAAAGAGTAAAGACAGTGAAATTAGCGTTGTAAATGTAAGGCTTGTAAAAGAGCCGTCTTTGTATAGCAGTACTCCTATAGAGTCACCGCAAGATGTTTTAAAAGCTGTTGCTGATGAGTTAAAGCAGTATGATAGAGAAGTATTTGCTATACTGAATCTCAAGACTAATGGACAGATTATCAATATGAATATTTGCAGCATTGGAACCCTTAACGCTTCTCTTGTAAGTCCGAGAGAAGTTATGAAAGGTGCTATTTTAAGTAACGCAGCCTCTTTTATTGCAATTCACAATCATCCTTCCGGAAGGTGCACACCATCAGAAGACGATAAAAAAACTACTGAAAGGCTTATGAGTTGTGGTGAGCTTCTAGATATTAAGATGCTGGATCACATAATTATTGCAGGAGAAACGGGAGAAATGCTGAGTATGCAGTCTGCAGGGATGATGCCATCACCAAAACCACATAGCTGGGAAAGGTAACTAATGCAGCCTTAAGTGGCTGCACTACATATGCAGATATCAAAGCTAAATAATTCTCAATAAAAAGCAGTAGCTATCTCTCGATTTTTCTAAAAAATGGCCATAAATATGGGCGTCATATATGGGTTATATGGCTAATATATATTATCAGTTCACAATTAAAAAGAAGTGTTATGTCTATTGCAAAGGAACTTCCTAACTGATATAGTAAAGAAAATATTTTATGTGCAAATTAGAATTTACTTATTTTTAACTGAAGCTTGATAGTATCTACTTAATGCCTATGTTACATTGTCTTAGAGAATCGTCATACTATGATACACATTAAGGAGCGTAATAATGAGTTCATTCAAATTATTTAGAACAATTTGCAGGATTGTTGGTATTTTTTTAGGAATAGTTATTTTAATTTCATGTATTGCTGATTGGATGATATTTGCAAAAATTGGAGTGGGATTACT
>CAUWFN010000075.1:0-3456 GCA_963558075.1 uncultured Clostridia bacterium
AAATATTAGATTAGGAATTCTCATTTTGACTTGTACTATTTATATTCTAGCACCATGGAACTCCGTTTATTGTAAAGGTGTCTAACAACCCTAATCCTGCAAGATGGATGGTTATTGGTAACTTCTTTGATGTTTCCTTTTTATCTTATCAGGATTTAAAGGACTTCATCGAGTCAAGAGAATTGGAAGTATGGACTGAGAAAGATGACAGAAACTACGGAAGTAATCTTTCCAATATTCATAAAAACCATTTTCATGTATCACTTTAAGGCGTAGGGGCGGTATCAATCTCTAGCTTATGAAATAACGGTAAACGGTGCTGCCCCTTCACGCACAAATTCGCAAAATCAAATGGGTAATATAACCCATTTAAAGAAAGGAGACAAAATTATGGCAGTATTTGATATTTATAAAACTGATCATAAGGATGGAACATATGGACTTCATCCATGCAGTAATTATTACACTGAGGATTATGTTAAAAAATATTATTCTCTTTACTTAACAGATGAACTTTATCGCAATGATCGAGGTGGTATTGATGTATATTACCGACTTCATGCAAGAGAACCACACGATAACAATATGGTGCTTGCCTATGACGTATATTGTCCTAAGTGCAGAAACATTATGTGCCAGATTACTACAATCGAAGACGAGCATACTCTTGGATACTATGAATGTAAGCATTGTAACAAGAAATAAAGGAGGAAAAAGCAATGATTAAATACGATTCATTTACAGTCGGAACTGCCGACTACAAAGAAAACTTCTGGAACAAGGTCATGAAAGGAAATGTATCTGCAAGAAACCTTATTCAAAAAGGTGCATGCACAGAAAATATGTTTGTGATGCCTTATGACAGTAATCGCAAGTATATGGATGCATTAAAGAATGAATGCATTTTTAGAGAAATTGCAACAAGCATTAAGAGTGTAGACTCAGACCTTGATATCTGGGTGTCAGATAATGAAGATCCAGCAGAATGGGCTCAAGTTGATGTCGCAAAGACTATCAATGAGGTTATCGATGATTTTACAAAGGTAAAAATCAAATGTCACAAACTTGCCATTATTGATCGCTTGGATTACGAATTCATCAGAGATATGAAAATTAGTATGGAAGATTTTCTTACAAACCGCTTTGCGAAAAGATTTGGTAAAGCAGAAGAAAATGCATTTGTAAATGGTACTGGTGTAGATATGCCTACTGGTATTTTACATAATACCGATGGTGCTCAGGTAAGTGTCACAACAAGTGCTCTTAACTATGATGATGTGATTTCACTTTACTTTTCTTTAAAGCCGGAGTATCGCACAAAGGGTGTGTGGATTATGAATGATGAAACAGCACACAAACTTCGTACTTTAAAGGATGCCAGTGGTAATTATATCTGGAATCATGCAAATGATACGATCATGAGTAGACCTGTGTATATTTGTAACGCTATGCCATCTACCGGTAAGGTTATCGCTTTTGGGGACTTCTCATACTACTGGATTATCAATCGTATGCCTATCAGTGTTCGTGCATTAACAGAAGTCTATTCATTAAATGGTCAAGTGGGATATCTTGCTCATGAATACCTTGATGCCAAGATTATTCGTCCTGAAGCCATCAAAGTAATTGAAGTGAAATAGCAAAGCGAGGTGAATTCAGTGAAAACGAAAACCACAGAAGTTCAGCTTGGTAATACTCACTTTATCATTGAATATGAGACAAGCGAAACTGCTACCGAGACAGCATATGACAAGGTTAAAAATCTGATTTTATCTCATTCAAAAGATGCTGAAAAGTTATCAGTAAAGACAAGATTATCAGCCTAATATAACTACACTAGTGGAGCACCCTATGGTAATATGACACTACCCTATGTAGGGTGTTCCGATTGAAGGCTGTCAGAAAGGAGATTATATAAAATGAAACAATTAAATAGACAGCCTGCTGATGCAGCCCTTGAATCAAAAATCACTGCATTATACTGCAGATTATCACGAGATGATGAACTTTAAGGAGACAGCAACAGTATTAAAAATCAAAAAGCAATCCTTAAAAAATATGCAGATGACAATGGCTTTAGAAACACTGAATTCTTTGTTGATGATGGTGTCAGTGGAACAACTTTTGATAGACCGGATTTCCAACGTATGATTGCAGAAATGGATGCAGGTCGCATTGCAACGATTATCGTTAAAGACATGAGTAGACTTGGTCGAGATTACCTGAAAGTCGGTTATTACACAGAAGTAGCTTTTCCAGAAGCTGATGTGCGATTCATTGCGATAAATAATGGCGTGGACAGTGCCAATCAGCAAGATAGCGACTTTACTCCATTTCTCAATATCATCAACGAATGGTATGCAAAGGATACAAGCAAGAAAATCAAAGCTGTGTTCAAGGCGAAAGGAGAATCTGGAAAACCACTAAGCACCAATGTACCATATGGGTACATGAAGGATCCTGAGAATAAAGATCATTGGATTATTGATGAGTCAGCTGCTGAGGTAGTAAGACAGATATTCGATTTATGCATAAAAGGGTTTGGCCCAAGTCAGATTGCAGATAAATTGCATGATGAAAAAGTACTTTCACCTTCTGCACATCTTAAAGCAAAAGGTGGAAATCCAGCAGCTCAATCCTATGATGAATACGGTTGGTCGCCATCAATGATCTCACGTATATTGGAACGAGTAGAATATCTTGGTCATACGGCAAATTTCAAAACAAGAAGGAAGTCATTCAAATCAAAGAAAAAAATTGAAAATGACCGTACTCAATGGCAGATATTTGAAAATACACATGAAGCAATTATCAGCCAAGACACTTTTGATACAGTACAACATATTCGTAATGGTAGAAGAAGACCTACACCGCTAGGCGAAATGCCTATACTATCCGGAATGGTATATTGTGCCGATTGTGGTTCTAAATTATATCAAGTTAGATGTAAAGGTTGGCCACACGAAAAGGAATATATGGTTTGTGCCAGCTATCGTAAAAAAAGAAAAGAGACGTGTACTTCTCATCAAATTAGGAATGTAGAAATTGAAGCCGCACTGCTTTATGCCATTCAGCAAGTAACTACATTTGCAAAAGAGCATGAAGATGAATTTGTTGACCTTGTAACAAAAAACAATATGAAATCTGCAGAACGTGCCCTTCGAGACAGTAAGAAAGAATATGAGCAGGCCATTGCTAGGACAAAAAAGCTAGATACCTTTATTCAGAAATTATTTGAAGATAATGTAGAAGGTAAAATCGGTGATGATCGTTTTATGAAAATGACAGCAACCTATGAAGCTGAGCAGAATCAATTAAAAGAACGTATTGCAGAGCTAGAAGCGATTATTGCTGAAGCCAATGAACAATCAACTAATATTGACAGTTTTCTTAAAATTGTACATACCTATACTGATATTCAGGAGCTAAATGCAGAAATCATCAGAACCTTTATCG
>CAUWFN010000076.1:0-3355 GCA_963558075.1 uncultured Clostridia bacterium
TTGTTCAAAAGGGGTATTGGGATTAGAGATTAATGAGGTTATCAGGGGGATAACCTCAAGTTGATTATATAAAATATATAAATAAAAATCAAGGCATTTATACAAAATTCCCTACATAAATGAAAAATATTTTTAAACGTTAAATTCTATAAAAAAATATGGTATAATGTATGACACGGCGATTGACGAGCCGAAGGCGAAGACAGAGCCGATGTCATACAGATACCAAGAGCACTTAGCGATTGGCGAGCTGAAGGCGAAGACAGAGGTTAGTGCTTACGGTGAAATGTATGTTGCGGCGATTGGCGAGCTGAAGGCGAAGACAGAGCCGATGTGATTTTAGACTAAATTACGTGCAAACGGGGTGATAAAATGATATTTGAAGAAAAAACACTGGAATCTGAAAGAATGTATACAGGTTCAATTTTTAATATAAGAAAAGATAAGGTTACTGTCATGAACGGAACTTCATACAGGGATATTTTAGAGCATAACGGCGGTTCTGTAATTGTTCCGATAAAAGATAATGGAAACGTGGTTATGGTTCGTCAATATAGAAAGGCTGCAGATGCTGTAATGCTAGAGGCTCCAGCAGGCAAAATTGACGAGGGTGAAAATCCTCTCGATGCTGCAAAGCGTGAGCTAAAGGAAGAAACAGGGTATACTGCATCTGATGTTACTTTGCTCACAGAAATGATGCCTACACCTGGATATTCAGAAGAAGTTCTTTATCTTTATGTGGCAACAGGACTTGTTCCAGGTGAGACTGATTTTGATGAGAACGAGGCAATTGATATAGTAGAATATCATATAGATGAGCTTTTTGATATGGTTATGAGCGGCAAGATTAGAGATGGAAAGACGCAGGTAGCTGTTTTGATGGTTAAGAACCTATATGATAATGGAGCTCTTAAGGCAGGTGAATAATGGAAGATTTTATTAGATATCTAGAAAAAGAAAAAAGGGCATCAAAAAATACCGTAGATGCCTATAGGCGTGATATAGAAGGATTCAAAGATTACATTAACGAAAAGTCAGAAAGAACTCTAGACGAGGTAACAAAGACTGATGTAATCGGATATGTCATGTTCCTAAATGATGAAAATACGTCAAAATCAACAGTTGCAAGAAAGCTTTCTTCAATTAGAAGTTTCTATAAATATGAGCAGGGGCAGGGAAGAATAGATAATAATCCTGCATCTGATATTAGAGCTCCAAAGCAGGAGAGAAAAGAACTTGTGTATCTTACTGTAGATGAGATTGATAGCCTTATGAATCTTACAGGAGATGACGAGAAAGGAATACGAGACAGGGCTTTGATGGAAATTATGTATGCTACGGGCATACGTGTAAACGAGGCCGTTGAAATGAGAGTTTCGGATGTTAATCTCAAAATGGGATTTGTTAAATGCAGCGGAAAATATGGAAAGGCGAGAATTGTTCCTATCGGGAAGTATGCAAAAGAAGCAGTAAGAAGATATCTCGATGAGGTTAGAAACAAAATCGCATGTGAAAGTGACAGTGACTCATCTGAAGATGAAGTGCTGTTTTTAAATTACATGGGAAAACCGCTTTCCCGTCAGGGTGTATGGAAAATACTAAAGTCATATGGGAAAGAGCTCGGAATTGAGGAAAAGATTACGCCTCATATTTTGAGGAGCTCTTTTGCTGTGCATATGCTTCAGAATGGGGCAGATCCAAAGACTGTTCAGGAGCTTATGGGGCATGAAGATATGCAGGCAATGCAAGTTTACTTGTCTGTAACCAAGACTAGGATAAAGGATGTTTATGATAGGACTCATCCGAGAGCATAATTTTGATTAAGGTTTTCTTTGCATCAGCAGAGAAGATTGATTATAATTATTCGGGTATGAATACAAGCTTTTGCTTGGCATGCGAATCCGTTTTCAGAAATAAGTCAAAAGAGTAGGGGGATTAAAATTTAATGGATATTATTCAGATGATTTTGCCTGTAGCAGTAGGTGCGCTAATAGGATATTGTACTAACTATATTGCCATCAAAATGTTGTTTAGGCCAAAGAATGAGATTAGAATTGGAGGATGGAAGCTTCCATTTACTCCGGGGGTTATTCCGAAAAACAAAGGAAGACTTGCAAGGGCTGCAGGAAACGCTGTCGGAAATAACCTTGTCACAGGTGATGATATAAAAAATATTTTGTGCGGTGAAGAGCTTAAGGCGCATATCGCAGAAGCTTTTGCTGATGCCGTTTTTTCAGATGATGTAAAGATTTCGGCTTTTGCAGAGGAGCTTTCTGGTATGGATTATGAGCCGCTTACAATTAGAGTTTCAGCAGCAGTTTCAGAAAAGATAAAGGATGAAGCATCATCTGTTGATTTTGCATCTATCATAAAAGAAGTTGCATCAAAGACAATCTCAGAGAAGCTAAGCGGAAGCATGCTATCTATGTTTATCAATGAGAGTACGGTTTCTATGATTACAGAGCCGATAGGAGAGGTTTTGACCTCATATATAGAAGAAAATGGTGCAGAGGCAATATACCCTGTTGTAAAATCAAAGCTTGATGAAATGGGCGATAAGAGCACTTCGGAAATACTAAATGAGTTTAATGCAGACAGAAGCGCTATCGAAGATATAATCGGAAGACTTTACCTGATGATAATGGAAAAGCATGCATCAGATATTACATCATTTATAGATGTAAAGCAGATTGTAGAGAACAAAATCAATGCTATGTCAACTGATGATTTAGAAGAACTCGTAATGTCAGTAATGAAAAATGAGCTTCAGACAATCATAAATCTAGGGGCTCTAATCGGTGCAGTTATTGGAATTTTGAACATCTTTATTATGTAGATTTTCGGCATATTTTTTAGAAAAAATGCTTGCATTTCAAGCTTCATCGTGATATACTAAACAAGTTAGTTACGGGCGGTCCTCTGAGTACATATGGTACCACGAACGTCTTGAAGGGAAGGAGGATACTATACAATGAATATTTTAGATTCAGTTGCACAGGATTATATCAAAAAGGATATCCCTGCATTTAACGTTGGAGATACTGTAAGAGTATACGTTAAAATTAAAGAAGGTAACAGAGAAAGAATTCAGATGTTCGAAGGTTTCGTTCTAAAGAGACAGAACGGCGGAATCGGCGAAACTTTCACTGTTAGAAGAATTGCTTCAGGAGTAGGTGTTGAAAAAACATTCCCTATTCACTCACCATGGGTTGAGAAAATCGAAGTAATCAAAGAAGGTCGCGTTAGAAGAGCTAGACTTCACTACATGCGTGGCAGAACAGGTAAAGCTGCAAAGATTAAAGCTAAAAAAGAAATCTAATAGAAAGGGAAACCGTCAGGTTTCCCTTTTTTACAT
>CAUWFN010000077.1:0-3244 GCA_963558075.1 uncultured Clostridia bacterium
TCCAATATATTAGCATTTTTTATATCAAACGTAAATACCACAACAGCAAACAAATTATATTAGGAGCATAATTTTTCCCTATATTTTATCTGCTTTTATCAGGATCTGGCATACATAGTCATCAACGCTTGTTACAACCTCTTCGTTAATTCCCATTTCGTATGCATAGCCAGTCAGTCGAAATTCGTGCTCATCAGCAAAATCGATAATCTCCCTGTAAAAATCAGGAAGCTTCTCCCAGTCACCTCTATAGTACGCTCTTATATATATTCCGCCTTCTCTCTCCTGCGTTAGCTCTGACTCCTTTAGAGCAACAGAATAAATGCCATCATATTCATCAAAGCATCCCTTCTCAAACTTGGATGTATCTATGAAGCTTCCGCATCCAGGTCTAAGGTTCTCGTGCTCCCAGACTACATTCAGATGATCAAATATCATGCCAAGATCATACTCTGTAAAACACTTCTCCGTCTTGTAAACGTGCTCCGTAGGAATACTTACGATTTCTATTATATTTTCTGTAAGACCATCACCGAGTTTTATGAAACGAGCCTTTTCCTCCAGGGTGCCTTTGATCTTTTCTAGACGTCTTATCTTACGGTCAATTTCGGCACACTTGTTTTCTGCAAGGCTCAGAAATCTATCCGAGTCAGGATTTACTACGTATCCCCTGATTTCGTCTATAGACATATCGAGTTCTCTGAGCATCAGAATAAGCCCAAGGTCAAGTCCCTGCTGAAAGTCATAGTATCTGTAATTATTCTCGCCTCTGTAATTTGGCGAAAACAGACCTATCTCATCATAATAGTGCAGTGTTTTCTTGTTGATTCCGCACAGCTTTGCAAACTGCGCTGTTGTAAATTTTGCTTCTTTTTTCATCTTTTACCCGCTCTTGTGAAATAACCTATGTCTCTTTTGATTTAGACTAGCATCATCTCGCAAATGTTAAAAAGTTAAAGCCATATCAAAGCCGTTACTGTACAGCTACTGTACAGTTTACCACTATCCTATTACAAAATCAAAGGATAAGTGTGTTAAATCTGTGAAAAATTTCAAAAATACTAAATGAATTATTCGAACAAAGCTCTAAAACTCAACAAAAGATTTTAGAGATGCCTTGGATGAGGAAATCTCTACAAATTGTACTTTTGTTTTTTTCTCATAAGCTGAGCCTGAGTCATGTTCAGAATTTCTGCCGCCTTTCTCGTCGTATGACCTTTTTTTAGCGCATATTCTATAAGCGTTTTTTCCTGGTCTTGAATTATTTTGTTAAAATCCATCTCCTCAGAAAGCTTTGCTCTATTTTTTACCTGCGTCACTATATCATCATAAACGTTTTCGGAAATAACAGAATCTACATGCTCCCCTGTTATCACATGCTCTCTCGTGCTTATTATAGTTCTGTGTACTACGTTTTCCAGTTCCCTGACATTTCCTGGCCAGCTATATTTTGCAAGAGCCTGATAAGCAGATGGCTCCATATCCTTTTCTATACCGTATCTTTCGCAGTATTTCTGCAGGAAAAACTTTGATAGCACCTGGATATCCTCAATACGCTCGCGAAGAGGCGGAACATTGATTATGCATATATTGAGTCTGTAATAAAGGTCTTCTCTGAACTTTCCCTCCTCTACAAGCTCTCGAAGCGGAATATTATTTGCGCATATTACTCTTACATCAACATTAATCGGAAGCGTGCCTCCAACGCGGTAGAACTGATTTTCCTGAAGTACGCGCAGAAGCTTTGATTGAAGAGATGCCCCTAGCTGCCCGATTTCATCAAGGAACAAAATTCCTCCATTCGCAGTCTCGAAATATCCTTTTTTTCCGCCGGATTTTGCCCCAGTAAAAGAGCCTTCTTCATACCCAAAAAACTCTGCCTCCGCAAGGTTTTCCTGAATAGTCGCGCAGTTTATTTTGACGCAGGGCATAGATTTTCGCTCACTGTTATTGTGAAGTAGGTTAAGCACCATTTCTTTTCCGACACCTGTCTCTCCTTGTATTATCGCATTGCAGTCATAGGATGCGATATTTATAACCTCATCCACTAGGGCTTCTGATGCCTTCGATGCAAATATGAAATCTCCTGACTTTCCCTCATCGTGAAACGATTTCGAATCAAGTAAGTTTGATGCTACTTTTCGCCGAGCTTTTCTATAGGCGCCATCCACAAGCTCGAGCTTTTCCTTCAATATATATAATAGATTCATAACAAAATCGTTCTTGCCCTCGTCATACTGGTCAAAGGAATAGATGTTAAGCGCCTTGCACATGCTTTCTGCAAAGTTTACAGCACTTACGTAGCGGTTTTTTGCTGTAGTAAAATAAATTTTCCCGTTTTCCACCGTTGCAAGTACAGAAAGAACCTCACTTCCGCGAATATCCTCGCAGTTAATTGTAAAATCAAATAGTTCATCTGTTTCTGCATATATTTCAGATGCTACATCCATAGGCATCTTTAGATCCACAATATGAAAATCATCACAAGAATCCCCAAGAACACGTCTAATTTCAGTTTCTCCTAGGCCACCTGTCGCGTTTTCGTCCATCACAACAGTAACATCGCCGTTATTTTTTAGGGCATATTTTACTGTTCCTGCAAACAGCTGAGCGGAAATCAAATCACGTGCAATTATAAGGACATTTCGGCTTCCTGGAATCAAAGTAAAAATATTATAAAGGCTTCCTGCCTCATCTATCGTTGCAATTGTATAAGATTCTTTCAAATCCTTTGGAAATCTGCTAAATATAGTCTGCATAAAAGCGATTACATATCCCCTCACCTTGAGCTGACCATAATTATAGTCAATATTATAGATTTCATCTATATGCATAGGTAAAGCCGTAAGCGTCGTCTGACAAAGTATATACTCTCCCTCTTCAAAATTACTGAAGTCTCTATATACTGCACCCATTTCTTCGATAGTTCCCGTGCACAGCCCACCAGTTTTCGTAAATGGATTATGTAGCTTTCCACGTTTATTCAGTATATCTAGTACCTTTGCTTTTATCAAAGTATCATCAAAACCGCACTCCGAACAAAGCTGCTGAAACGAGTCTCCCTCTATATGAATTATATCAAGGGCAATTCTGCACTCGTTTGGTACAATTTTTCTACTATTATCAAGCTTCCAAGCAGTTACAGGTGCCGTTCCCTTTGTTTCGATTACTCTACTGTAGCCAAAATCATCTATAAGTTTTAGTTTATTTCCCATACTAAATCCTCTTATTCAATCAAATTAAT
>CAUWFN010000078.1:0-3171 GCA_963558075.1 uncultured Clostridia bacterium
AAAGTTGTTTTTCATTTTTTCCCTTTGGGGAATGCCTCGGCTTTCTCTTAGGAGGTGCTGTCAAAAGCATCGGATGTCTCGATACTATAACAGGCGTGCTTCTGAAAAAGTGTCAGTCTAGAGGTTCTGTGATGACGACTAATATTCTCGTTTGCATTGCAACAAACTTTATGACTGCTGACCAGTACATGTCAATTGCAATACCGGGACAGATGTTCAAGGATGTATACCGCGAACTCAACCTCCATCCAAAAAATCTTGCGAGACTTCTAGAGGACTCTGGGACTATGACATCAGCTATAGTACCTTGGTCTACGTGCGGAGCTTTTTATTACTCCACACTCGGGGTCAGCGCTTTTGTTTATTTTCCATACTGCTTCATGAGCTTTATAACTCCTGTCATAACGGCGGTTTTCGCATTTACAGGCATAAGCCTTGCACCCCTTGATAAATCAAAGCCGATAGAAAACACGATTGACTTCTTTGATGACTTTGATGATTGGAGAGTGTTTATCTGCAAAAATGTTAAAAGCAATATTTTTGTCAGAAAGGAATTATTTTTATGGAAATTAAAGGAAAAGGTGTGCGCCTTCCGAACAAAATTGAAGCAATAATCCCTATTGTGGTATTACTTTCAATCATGATTTCAAGCTATGTGCTTGACTGGGGTTTTGACCCTCACATTCCAGTTCTTATCGCATGTGTAGTTGCAGGTATCATCGGTAAAATCTGCGGACACAGCTATGCGGATATGCTTGCGGGATTTCTAAATGCTGTTAAACAGTCATTAGAAGCTATTATTATTATTTTGTGCGTAGGATGTCTTATCGGTTCTTTCGAATGGGCCGGAACAATTCCTGCTGTAGTATACTATGGTCTTAAGATTATCAACCCAGCAATGTTCCTTCCGCTTGCATGTATCCTATGTGCTATCGTAGGTATCGCACTTGGTTCAGCATGGACAGTAGTTGCAACACTAGGTATTGCGTTTATGGCAATCGGTGCTACAATGGGCCTTAACCCTGGTCTTGTAGCAGGTATGATCCTTTCAGGAGCATGCTGCGGAGACAAGTTCTCACCTCTGTCAGACTCAACAAACCTTTCAGCAGGTGTTGCAGGAACAGGTCTTTTCGACCACGTAAGAGCGATGATTACTACAACTTTCCCAAGTTTAGTTATGGCGCTAATCCTTTACACATTTATTTCATTAAGAGGTTCAGCTTCATATGATCCTCAAATTGCAAATGATCTATCAAACTCAATCATCGAGCACTATGACTACATGTCACCTATTCTACTGATCCCAGTGCTTCTAATCATCGTAGTAGCACTACTGAAGATTCCTGCAATCCCTGCAGTACTTCTTATTTCAGCAGTAGGATGTCTGTTTGCTGTTATCTTCCAGGGAGCAACTTTTGCAGACTGCATCACAATGCTTCACTACTGATACTCAGCAGATGTAGAAAATGAACTTTGCTACACCCTAATCAACAGAGGTGGTATGGACAGCATGCTATGGACAAACAACCTTGTAATCGTTGCTGTAGGATTTGGTGGTATTCTTCAGACGATCGGTGCTGTTGAATCACTTCTTGGAAACATGATCAAGAAGGTAAATACTCCATTCCAGCTGATTGTAGTTACAATGCTGACTTCAGTCTTCTGTATCACAACAATGTGTGACCAGTACATCGGAGCTATCATCCCAAGCAGCATGTACAAAGAAAAATACGATGAACTTGGTCTTGCAAGAAATACTCTTTCAAGAACACTTGAAGACGGTGGTACACTATGGTCACCACTTGTTCCATGGTCATCATGTGGTGCTTACCACTCAAAGATTCTTGGTGTTCCAACACTAGAATACCTTCCATTCTGCTTCATGAATATTATCAACCCTATCTATGCTCTTATTACAGCAAGCATGGGAAGAAACATTTTCTACGCAGATGGAACTTACAGATCAATCACAGGAAAATGGAAGCAGGGTGCTGTACCTGGAGCTCCAGAAGAAGCTCACGAGGTTGCTATGGCAGCACTTGCTGAAATCAGAAAAGAAAACCCTATTAATATCTAGTAATTAATATTTAATATTTACTGCGGGCAGCTTGCTAATTATGCGGCTGCCTTAAGCAGATTTTATACGAAAGTGAGAAAAATGAGCAGACAATACAAAGGAATTTTAAAAGAAAGAAAACAGTGGGTGAATATAGCCCTGTGTCTTGTAGCTTTATATATAGCATATATTCAGTTTATGAGAGGCAATCTTCTTTATGTGATGTTTGCGCTGATTGTTGCAGCCGCATGCTTTTTTAAGAAAGAGTATATAATTGACGAGGATGGTGTGGATATCAAATTCACTCTTTTTGGAATGGTGCGCCATAATCTTTGGCCGTGGGAGGAAATCACAACTCTGCACACAGACCACAAAAGAGCAAAGCCAGACACGATGCTTCACATAGGAAAAGATATTGTTACCCGTTCATTCGTACTTTCTCCTTCAGATTGTCAGGCGGCCATTAACCTGGCAAGGGAGAAAAATCCATCTATTTATATAGAGAATCCTACAGCCGAAGAGCAGGCTATGAGAGAAGCGGAGATTCTTCACAGACAGGAAGTGGAGCGCGCTCAGAAACGAGCTCGAAAAAAGAAAAAATAGATAATAGGAAATAAAAAAACGCTTCGGGAAAATCGCTAAGCCCGAAGCGTTTTCATTTCACTGAATACTACACGCAATGAAAGAAAAAATTATTATAGTACTGATGGTTATATCAGTAAAGTTTATTATATTGTTTGCCGGATTTCACTAAAATATTATGGAAGATTAGTTCAAATTGCAAGTCACGCTGAAATGCTAATTGCAAACCGCATTGCAGTTAAGAACTATAATTACGTTGTAGTTTTTTCTAATTACATTGCAATCTTTGATACAGTTACATCATTGATGTTGTTTGATCTTGCGATAGCAGCTTCTGCCTGCTTCTGACCCATTTCTTTATCTGTGAAAATCTGTCCGCAGATTCTCTTGATTTCATCTGCATTTAGATGTCCTACGATTCCGTTGTTAGTTAGTTTGTTATACATTTTTAAAGCTCTCTTATTCATGTGTTACCACCCTTTCTTTATATCTGTTATATGTTTATATTGTTTATCTTTTTTACACTCATATAT
>CAUWFN010000079.1:0-3105 GCA_963558075.1 uncultured Clostridia bacterium
ACTCCCTAATCACCTTCTTTCCTGTTCTCATCCTACCACACACAAATTCCCCTATCCCTGTTTTTCTTAACTATGTTATAATTGCATTAAAAGAAACGATAAATCACTTCGATATAAACAGTTAGGGAGGAGATTCCAATGAATTCAATCGATTATTTAAAAGAAATTTCTATATCAGATATTCCTGGTGTATCAATTGCTCACGCACAGGACGATGAAGCTAAGACAGGCGTAAGCGTAATCTATTTCAAAGACGGTGCCCAAGCTGGTTGCGATATCAGCGGTGGAGGTCCTGCTTCTAGAGAAACTCCTCTTACAAGCAGCATGACTGCAGACAACCCACTAAATGCAATCGTACTGTCAGGGGGCAGCGCTTTTGGTCTTGCGGCAGGAGACGGAGTCATGAGATGCCTCGAGGACAACGACATCGGTTTTGATACTGGATTTTCCAAAGTTCCTCTTGTTTGCCAATCCTGTATTTTCGACCTTGGATATGGAAAAAAAGACGTAAGACCTGATGCTGATATGGGATATCTCGCATGCAGCCGCGCTCTAGAAAAATGCGATGAATCAATCGGAAACATTGGCGCAGGAACTGGGGCTAGCGTAGGTAAGCTTTGTGGAATGAAGCAAGCTATGAAATCCGGACTTGGAATTCACGCAGTTCAGATCGGCGAGCTAAAAGTCGCTGCAGTTGTTGTCGTAAACGCCTTTGGTGATATCTTTGATGCGACAGACTCTCACAAGCTGGCAGGCATGGTTACTCCAGACAGAAAAGAATTCCTCGATGTTGAGCAGACATTCATTCAGATGATGAACACACCGAAGGACCTTTTCCACACAAACACAACTATCGGATGCGTTATAACAAACGCAAAATTCGACAAGGCTAAACTAAACAAAATCGCTTCTATGACAAGATCTGCCTACAGCAGATGTATAAATCCAGTAGCAACACTTGCAGATGGAGACAGCATCTACGCGGCAAGCGTTGGAGACGTTGCCTGCGATGTCAACGTGGCAGGAACTCTCGGAGCAAAGGTAATGCAAGAAGCAATCAAAAAAGCAGTTGTATCAGCGCATATAGATGATGAAGAATTTCTAAAGTACTGCCTGTAGAACATTTTTGTTCACTCTAGAAATTTATACTTGACAATTCCACTAGGAAATGGTATTTTATAAAAGAACTGAATATCTCGGTAGGTGAGGCTACCATAGGGATTTGGTAAATCCTAAGATCGCTACCGCAAAATTGTGGAGACACAATTAGCTGGTCAGCAGGTCATGTCGATACAAGGCATAACCTAATGCGATTTTTATGCCCTATGAAGCTAAAGCTTGAACGATGTGAATTTGACGGGTTTTTACTGACATTGTTTGAGCAATGTCAGTTTTTTTGTTTCAACTATAAATTTAGACAGAAAGAAGGTGAGAAAAGTGGATACAGACGCGAAAAGTTTACATTTCGTTTTACAGACAAATTTTAGATTAAAAGGAGACAGAATTATGAACGCAATGATTTTTAACAGACTTTTAAAAAACAAAGACTACAGAACTGTAGAAAACATTCTGATGGTTATGGACGCTGAATCCATTTCTTCTCTTCTTCTCGAAATGGATAGCAGAAATTCCGAAGAAATCCTAAACCTAATTCCGCAGGAAAAGATGGAGCTAAGTCTTTACAATTCAAGTGCTCTAGAAATGACACACGAAAACTTCGGCAGCGCACATTCGGATCAGTCATATTTTGAGACATCCGTTGCAAGTCATGCAAAAAGCCGTTTTCTCTGGCTACTTGTTTTGATGCTTTCATCAACTCTCACAGGAATAATTATAACAAAATACGAAGATGCTTTTGCTGCAATTCCCCTACTCGTTTCGTTCATTCCAATGCTTATGGATACAGGCGGAAACTGCGGCTCCCAGAGCTCTACCCTCGTAATTCGAGGCCTCGCTCTGGATGAAATAAGATTTTGCGATATATTCAGCGTAATGTACAAAGAACTTCGAATCGCTTTGATGGTAAGTGCAGGACTTGCCTTTGCTAACGGCGTCCGCATCCTGATAATGTACCACGACCTAAAGCTTGCAATTGTAATTGGAATTTCTCTTGCTGGAACAGTAGTTATAGCAAAGCTAATCGGCGCAGTTCTTCCTCTAATAGCAAAGAAACTAAATTTTGATCCCGCTATCATGGCAGCACCGCTGATTACAACTATCGTAGATACATGCTCAATCGTTATTTATTTTTCCATCGCAACTACAGTGTTTGGGATTCAGACTTTCTAAATAAAAAAGATAGCAATTTAAGCTTTTATCTATGACTGCATCATTATATTGTAAAAAACATTTCCAAAATCCTGTTGACTCTACAGCGACTGTAGAGATTATAATTCGTAGTAAGAGCAGGACATATGAGTTTACTGTTGTAACGTGTCCACAAATTCTTACAGACATAATCGGGTGCTTATCAGAAACTTTATCTAAATCATATCTAGTCATATTTCGCTTCTCTGTCCAGTTATCATCGTTCCACCCGTAACACTGCACCCATCTACCTTCCGGAATATTGTGCTCTTCTATATACTTTCTGCATAGTTCGATAGCATCATCGATCGACTTTGTTTCGCCTAAGTCAAGCTGATATGCATTATAACCTATATTTAAGAAATGCATGTGACTGTCATTCAAACCTGGGAGAACGACACGTCCTTCCAGGTCAAGCTTTTCTACAGAATTGTCACAGAAGCTTAGCAAATCTTCGTTTTTACCTACTCGCTTAATTACTTCATTTTCTACATAGACAGCTTCTTCGAACTGATTTTTACCAATATATACTTTTGCGTTATATAATAGTAACTTTTTCATTATCCTTCTCGCTTTCTCGTTTTATTCACACTTATATTTGCACTCTCCGTCTACATATGTTTCAAGTACTTTAATGTCCTTAATATGATCTTCAGCTACTTCAAATACGTCGTCAGATACCACAACAAAGTTAGCCTGTTTTCCACATTCTAGTGAACCCAACTTATCTTCATCTCTTGATACATATACATAACGCCTTTTGCGATTTGCATCCGTCCAACTATAATGATATGTACC
>CAUWFN010000080.1:0-3035 GCA_963558075.1 uncultured Clostridia bacterium
TGATTTATTGATTTCTAATAATTTTAGTTGGTTTCTAATAATTTATTCTAATTTACTTCTAATAATTTTCTGCTTTGATCTGGAAGTATGCCTGTGGGTGCTTGCAAACTGGGCAAACCTCAGGTGCTTCTTTTCCTACATAAATGTGACCACAGTTAGCACACTGCCATACAACTTCTTCATCTCTTGCAAATACTTTACCTTCTTTGATATTTTCTGCAAGCTTTCTATATCTTTCTTCATGTTCTTTTTCGATTGCTGCTACGCCTTCAAACTGAGCTGCAATTTCTGGGAATCCTTCTTCTCTTGCAGTTTCTGCCATTTCCTTATACATTTCTGTCCATTCGTAGTTTTCGCCGGCAGCTGCATCTAGAAGATTTTCTTCTGTTGTTCCAATACCGTGAGCTAGCTTAAACCAAAGCTTTGCATGCTCCTTTTCGTTGTTTGCAGTTTCCTCGAACAAAGCTGCAATCTGAACATAACCATCTTTTTTCGCCTTTGATGCGTAGTATGAATATTTATTTCTAGCCTGTGATTCGCCTGCAAATGCGTTCATCAGATTTTCGTATGTTTTTGTTCCTTTTAATTCTTTCATTTTATTACCTCCCCGATATCCCTCTGCAGCTATGCTACAGATTAATCTTTTGTAATAGTTTGTTATGATTCATATATACCCTACGTTTTTGTGTTTAAACAAAATAATGCTCCGCGAAAAATATATTTCATTTTATTTATTGACGTAAAAATACGACTGTGCTATTCTAACTGTATCACCAAAACCAATCTTCGGAAACGAGTTAATCTCTACTGGCGGTAAAGCCCGCGAGCAGTTTGCTAATCCGGTTAAAATCCGGAGCCAACAGTACAGTCTGGACGGGAGAAGAAATTATATGCAGTAAATGTGTATTATTTCTCTCCCTTTCTTATTATATCGAAAGGCTATTTGCCTTAGATAAAATTTGATATATGGAGGTTCCTATGATACAAGAAAACCCACTAGGCGTTTTGCCTGTAAAAAAACTAATCGTAAAGTACTCCATTCCTACAGCTATAACCCTGATGGTCAACTACCTTTATAATATTGCCGACCAGCTGTTTATAGGTCATGGTGTTGGTGTAAATGGAATGGCAGCGACAAATGTAGCTTTTCCCCTTACAATACTTGCTATAGCGCTTGGACTTCTCATCGGAGATGGTTCTGCAGCTGCAATAAGTCTTTGTCTTGGAAGAAAACAGCAAGAAGAAGCAGATAGAACTTTGAGCCATGCATATACTCTTCTGATTATTGCAGGCATACTTGTTACGGTTCTTTGCTTTGCCTTTGCGCCTTATATAGTAGTACTTTTTGGTTCTACTGATGCGACATATAACCTATCGATGGACTATGTAAGGACAATTTGTTTTGGTCTTCCGTTTCTCATGATAAGCTCATCGCTTACTGCGATTATAAGGGCTGACGGAAATCCAAAATACACAATGAAATGCATGATTGCCGGCGCTTTGATAAATATTGTGCTAGACCCTATATTTATTTTCGTATTCGATATGGGTGTTGTTGGTGCAGGTATTGCGACAATCATAGGAGAGATCGTTGCAGGTGCTGCATGTCTCATGTACGCGCCAAGATTTAAGACAGTAAAAATCAAAAAGAAGTTTTTACTTCCTACGGCTTATACAACAAAGCGTATACTCTCACTAGGAGTTCCAAGTCTGTTCATGCAGATTCTAAACGCTGGTGTACAGATTGCAATGAATAACCTGATGACAATTTATGGAGCATTTACTGTATACGGAAGCGAAACGGCTCTTTCTGCATACGGAATGATGATGAAAATCTACCAGATAACTCATGCTATGTTTGTTGGACTTTCATCTGCAATCCAGCCAATAAACGGATATAATTTTGGAGCAAAGAAATTCTCCAGAGTCAAGGAAACTATTACAACTGCTGTTAAATGGGCTATATTGATTTCTTCGATTTGGTTTTTGATTTTCCAGATTTTCGGTAAATATATCGGTATGGCATTCGTTCCTGGCGATGCAGTCTTTGCCGACTGTGCAAAGCACCTGTTCAGAATTTATATGGCATGCTTCTTTATATCAGGAGTACACAATGTAATCGCATCTTTTTTCCAGGCAATTGGAAAACCAAAGCTGTCCCTTGCAATTCCTACAGTAAGACAGGCTGTACTTCTAATTCCTCTTGCGTTTATACTTGCTAATTTCTTTGGATTTAATGGTGCGCTCATCGCAGCTCCAATATCAGATATTTCGGTATTCCTGCTTTCGATTGTGCTGCTAAGACGTGAGCTAAAGAAAATAGACAGTTACAAGGAGGCTGAATAAGCTAATATAGCTAAATTAGTAAAAAAAATACAAAGACGCCTGAGAGCATATAAGGCTGAAGATTTATGTTTATCAGTAACCTGATTTACGAAAAGTCAACAGACTGTATGCTTTCGCATAGGCGTCTTTTTTTGTTTATTATAAATTATTGGCAAAGACCTAGAAAAATTCTTATATTACTTAACTAATGTCATCACTAAATTTTTCATAAGCCTATGCTGCATCAAAAATACGAATCTTCTCTGTCAGCTGATTTACAGATGTAACAATACGATTTAGATATTTTGTCAAGCACTTTATTAATCTTCTTTTACAAAGTTTTCTACAGCTTGTACAAAGACACTGTTCATTGATATGTTTTCACGTTTACATTTTTCTTTGAATTTTTCGCCAAGCTCTTTAGGTATCATTGCAGACGTTCTATAATAGTTGTTTTTATTCCATCTATTTTTTACTTCAGAACTTGTATATGTTTTTCTTGCCATTTTTTCACGTCCTTCACTTGATATTATAGAATCAATCAGTTATAATACCATAAATATTCTTAAATTTAAACTTATCCCACGAAAAAAGGACCCCAACAGGAGTCCATTTTACTACTTTATTGTCTCTGTAAGACGCATACAGCTTCTGTATGGCTCGGTTGTTCAACGAGTAACCTATAATCTCCCTACTGTATAGGGCAATCG
>CAUWFN010000081.1:0-2606 GCA_963558075.1 uncultured Clostridia bacterium
TAGAAAGTTAAATCTTGAATTGACTATAATTACTTGCCACAATGCCACAAGCTAGTCATTACTTATCGCTGTGTTTTTCATCTGAGAGCTTGTAATATTCACAAAGTTCTTCTAAATCCTGACTGTCATGAATATCAAAATCCTGGTGGAATATTATCCTTTGTATAAAGGATGATTTTGTTATGGAATTTAAAATACTTATCAAAGAATTCTTTATTGAGCATCGGCTCTTCCTCCTTTCTAATAATTGCTGTAAAACACATAGGCTTATCTAGTGCATAGGCACCACCTCCTTCACAGTGGGGCAATGTGGCAGATGAATATATATTTTTCCTATAGGAAGTTAAATCTTGAATTGACCATATTTACTTGCCACAATGCCACAAGTTTTTAATCCAAGAACTCTGAAAGCAACCTATAGCCTGTGATCATTGTGGTTTTGTTTCCACCATCTTGTGGTCTTTTACGCACAACCGTTGCGACAGTTTCTAGGCTCTGCTTAAAGTTTTTCATACTCTCTGCATAATGCCCATTTTCCATACACCACATTTTGTAGCGTTGATATACTAGTGAAGTGCGTTCTTCATAATCACCTTGCTCCATGCAATCCTCCATAAAGAGAATCATCTTGTCGCTATCATGCTGATATCTTGCAGTTGCATCCTTCACAGATTGTGGAAGTGATAATCCTTCTTTTCTAAGTAGTGCATATCCTTCTAAAAGCCAATTGAGAATAGCGCTTTGTATTTCTGGCTTTGCAAATTCCTTTTTTAGCGTTTTATCTTGCTCTGCTTCATTGAAGTGCCTTTCAAAGGGGATGATAATCAGTCGATTACTGGTAAAGACTGTCATATCATTTATCACAGGTAGATAATTGGTATTGATGTATAACTTAAATGATGGTTCAAAATCAAAACTGTTTTCATGTAAGAATCGAGCATTGATCGTATCATTTCCAGTTAAGTTTTTTACTTGAGCTGCATTTAACACCAGTCCTTTTCCGGGTTCTGAGATATTGACAAACCTGACACCTGCAAGTCTTGCGATATCTTCGCTTGGCTGCGAGCTATTGGTGTTATTTTTCTGAGCAAGCGTTTCTGGTCTTGCAGTACATCCATAAGAGCCAAGAACTTTTAATACACTTTCACAGAGCGTTCCTTTCCCATTACGGGTGCTTGCTCCATAGAGAATGGTCATGCACTCATATCGGGTATCACCAGCAAGTCCATATCCCAGTAGCTTTTGTAGGAATTTTGCCTTTTCTTTATCACCAGACATAATTTCTGCGATGAAGGTATCCCAACGATCACTATGTGCTTGAGGGTCATATAGAACGGGAGATATTTTTGTTAGCTTATCTAAGCTACAGTGTTCCGTAAATTCAAAAGTGGTAAGGTGTAGTGTTCCATTTTTACAATTAAACACATAAGGATCTATATCAAACTCTGTAGCTGAGATAGGATGGTACACCTGTGCATCTTTTAAAATATTGACCCTGCAACTATGGGACTGCCATTTTCGTGTGTATGAGATGTAATCTTTTCTTTTATGCTCATCTGTTATCTTTAAAGCATACAAATGAAGCAGATTCGCTAGTTCCATACAAAGCTTCATGGCTTTAAGGCCTCCAATGTCCTGTTGCCAGATACCTTCTTCGTAGTAGAACCATGACTTGCGTTCCAGCACATAGCGTAGTTTGTCTTGATGGAAATCAGCAAACAGCATTCCTGAGCCAATATCTGTCCATGGATATTTGTGAGTATCTTCAGGATTCATATTTTCAAGGTGGGATAAGCTATCATTGAAATCATCACTGGCAAGCGGTGGTACAATCGGTGAGTAAAATGACTTCATGTTGGATAACGCAGCATCTATGGTCATTTCTCCATAGGTTTTACTTCCATGCGTTTCATCCCATTTAGAGCGAGCAAGTGCTGATTGTCTATATAATCTGTCTACCTGCTTACGATTACCATTGCAGTAAAATGCTAGGATAGACACAAGGGCAAGGTCTGCTTCACTATTTGATGGATAATCTGAAATATCACCATTCCATAATTTATGAAACTTTTCAGCTTGCTTAGATGACATAGCCTTAGAAACCACGCTATCATCGGTAAGATAACTTTCTCGTTCTTCTATCTGCTTCATGGATTTCTTAGGATTTTTTCGTTTCATATGCTTTTCTAAAAGCCACTTTAGAGCATCCATATTCTCTACAATTTCATTTTTGAAATATGCATCACCTGTGATAGTCACAAAGCGATTTGTTGCACCAGATACATAAACTTCGATATCACCCTTTTTGATGTAGTAGGTATCTTTGTCATATGTGTATCCATCAGCTACAAATAGAATGATGCGAAGACCTGTGCCGCTTGGACTTTTCTCGATATATGTATTTCTAAAACGAAATACAATTTCTGATGCCCACGATTTAAGATTTTCGTTTTCAATACAATGGTCTAAATCAATTGCGATGATTTTCCCATCTACACGAATACCAATGCCATCATAGTTATCCATGACAGCCACAGCCGTATCGTAATCTGCAAAGGTATTTGGATTATTGACTGATGCATGTTTTCCCGTCTTGGGGTTATATG
>CAUWFN010000082.1:0-2342 GCA_963558075.1 uncultured Clostridia bacterium
ACCCTGTGAGGGTTAATAACCACTTATAAAAATGTGGTTTTCAAATTCAAGTTTGAGTAACTTCAAATAATTTGTATATGATTAATAGCCAAATAAGCAGTAAGCAACTATGTAGACTCTTAAATATTTTTAAGTAGTTATATTGTAACTTTTCGTATATAATGGTTAGGTATTTAAATGTTATGTATAAATTAGACAAATATAATTAACAAGAGGTGGAATTTATGAAATCTGAAAAAAATCAGAAAGAAAAAAAACATGAAGCCGGAACTGGTTATCGAATTTTAGGGGCTGTATATATCGTTGCAGCAGTAGCTTTTCTGATATCTGTTTTTATGGTAGGAATTTTGCCCGTTGCATATTTTGCAGGCGTTGCTGTTCTGATTGCTGTTATAAGTATTCCTGTTTTAAAAGGGCTCTTTAGCAGAAAATCAAGTAAAAGCAAAGGAAAAGACGGTGAAACTTCTGGCAAATCAGGAGGTAGAACTCTGGCATCTATAGTAGCGGTTTTGATGATTCTTCTGTGTGGTGCGGGAACTTATTATATGGCAAGCACTATGAACTTTTTCGGAAAGATATCTGATGATGTGCAGACTCATGATTTTTATGTAGTTGTAAGAGATGATTCTTCGTTTGAGAGACTCAAGGACATTGACGGAAAAACTGTTGATATAATGAATGATAGTAGCAAAGCTTATGCAGAGGCTCAGGAACTTCTTGCAGAAAAAGTCGATGTTAAGTTTAGAGAGAGCGGCGGTTTTGACCAGGTGGCGAAGGCACTTATAGACGGGAAGACTGATGTGATTTTCATAAATAGCGGATTTTATGATATGGCCGTTGATGAGGTTGAAGGCTTTACTAGAGATAATACTAGAATTCTATACCACATCAAAGTCGATGTGGAGGCGTCTGGAAATTCCAAGAAGATAAATGTGACAGAAGATCCTTTTAGTGTGTATGTGAGTGGAATTGATACTCGAGGCTCAATAGGAAATATCTCTAGAACTGATGTGAACATGGTGATGACAGTTAATCCAAAAACAAAGACAATTCTCTTGACTTCAATTCCTAGAGACTACTATGTTAAGCTTGCATCGTATGGTGAAATGGACAAGCTGACGCACTCGGGGCTTTATGGTATTGATGAGACTGTTGCAACTGTAGAGAATCTACTTGAAACGGAAATTAACTATAACTTAAAGGTTAACTTCACGACAGTTGAAAAGCTTGTAGATGAGCTTGGTGGAATCACAGTTAACTCTGACTATAGCTTTAGTGCAGGTGGATTTAACTATGTAGAGGGTGAAAACTTCCTTGATGGAGCGCAGGCTCTTGCATTTGCAAGGGAGAGATATTCGTTCTCTTCAGGAGATAACCAGAGAGTAAAAAATCAGCAGGCGGTTATCAGCGGAATTATCGATAAATGTACAAGTAGCACTTCGATTTTGACAAATTACACAGGCATTCTTGGTTCGGTGAAGGACAATATGCAGACTAGCATGTCTCAGAAGGAAATAAAATCCCTGGTTAAGATGCAGCTAGCGGATATGGATGGGTGGACTATTAGAAAACAGTCACTTACAGGAAGTGGTCTTATGACACCCGTTTATTCAATGCCAAACAGTTCAGTATATGTAATGGTTCCAGATCAGGCATCTGTAGATAGTGCAAAGGAGCAGATTGCAGAGATTATGGGCAGATAATATAAGGTATGGGGAGGCTTGCAGCAGAATGCTGCAACTCCTCATTTTTTTTTGTTACTGGAATATAATGTAAATGATGAAAATGTGAAAAATAATTAAATATATTTTGCGAAAAAAATGGCAAAATAATTTATATTATGTTAGAATATAAATTAGAAAATTTTATTTTTTATGGGAAAAATCTGTAATATAGTTGGAGAGAAGAGTAGAGATGAAGATAGTGATTGTTCAAGCGGCAATTATGCTGTTTCAGGGTCTGTTGTCATTAATATACGCAGTTCTTAAAATATTCCCGGTTAAGCCTGGAAAGGTTTTGTTCTGTAGCAGACAGTCAGATGAGATACCACTTGATTTTTTATTGTTAAAAAATCATTTGAAAGAAAAAAAGACTGATATAGAAGTTATATTTATCTGCAATCGTATAAGTCGTGATGTTAGAGGGTGTATTTCTTTTTTTGGAAGCCTACTTAAAAGTATGTATCATCTTGCAACCAGTAGCGTATGTATTATTGATTCATACTGGCCTGCGGTGAGTATGTTAACACACAAAAAAAGCCTGAAAGTCATTCAAATATGGCATTCTATTGGAAAAATGAAAAAATCGGGGTACCAGGCTCTAGACAGAAAATCAGGAAGAAA
>CAUWFN010000083.1:0-2197 GCA_963558075.1 uncultured Clostridia bacterium
ACATTTAAGGATGTAAAGGATGTTATAAAGGACCTCGAAGGCTCGGGTTCTGCAAAAGATCCATTTTTAGTACATAATTTTGATGATTTAAATAAAATAAAAAATTATGTTGAAGGAAGAGGCGGAAAAACTGGAGATGTACAGGTTCGTTTCCTGGGTCACACAGTTGCACTTACCAATGATATAGAACTTCCACTAGAGTGGTTACCAATCGGAAATGTAAAAGAAGGTGGCAGTGAAGAAGATAGAGGAGTCAGCATACAGCCGTTCTGTGGCATTTTTGATGGAAACGGACACACGGTTACTGTAGCAGATGGCGGAAAACCAATATTTAATTATGTCAGAAATGCTACAATCAAAAACCTGAATGTATATGGAAAACATATAAAGGGATATGGTCTTGTTGATAAGTATGTAGTAGATTATGGAGAAAATGCACATTATACAAATGACCCTGTAAAGCTTAGAGTTGTTGATTTTGACAATGTTAAAATTAAAAGTGGAAGTAAAGTTTTGAATTCAGGCTTTATCGGTGGATACGCATCAGGTGCAAATGCAGTTAATATTAGAAATTGCGTTGTTGAAGAAGGCGTAGTTATTGGTGACGATGGAACTTGGGGAAACTTAGGTAACACCGATTATGGATATGGTTTCATAAGTGACTGGTTTAATCATAAGGATAATATTGGTTCATTTGGAGGAGCATTTAACGGAACTATTGCAAATAGTGTAAGCTATGCAACTGTATATGGTCGCAAGAATGTTGGCGGATTAATCGGTATGAAAGGTCAGTCGATAGGATCTTGCAATATTGTAAACAGCTCATTCCAAGGAAAGATAATTGCTACTGGGGATAAGGTAGGTGGACTTGTAGGTGCAGGATATATTTCAAGCAGTGCACCAGGAACACCTACTATAGAAATTCGTAACAGCTTTGTAGCAGCAGATATTGAAGGAAATGATAAAGTTGGAGGTCTTATCGGATCAGAAGAAGGGCATGTAAACTTTAACGATACTGGAGATAGTTATGGAGTAAAAGGTGCAACATCTGTAACGGATAATCATTTCTATGGTACCATTACTGCAAGTGGTGAAAATGTTGGTGGCATCCTTGGATATGTTCATGACTTTACTAAGAAAAACGGCGAGGCAACGAACTTCTATCTTGACGAAACAGGAAAACTTCCTGCAATAGGAGGGGCAAAAGATGGCGAGATGTTAGGTACTGAAAAGTATGCATCCTCAGTTAATGCAGAAGGTTTTGTAGATGGAACGGTGTTAAATAAACTAAACTCATCTGAAACAAGTAATCAGAATTGGGAAATTAAAAAAGACGGAAAGTATCCTGTTCTGAGCGATAAAGCTGTAATCATAGGTATGAGCATCGAAGGTGATTACAAGACAGACTATGTTCTTGGAGAAGAACTGGATCTAAAGGGTCTTAAGCTTTATGCAAATTTCTCAGACGGAACTAAAAAAGAACTTGATATTAAAAATGATGGAGTGTCAGTAACAGGTTTTGACAAGAATAAGCGTGGACAGCAGAAGATAGTTCTTCGATACAAGGCGTTTAAAGCAGAATTTGGTGTTAAGGTTTTGAAAAAGGTCGATCCGGACAATCCTACAACGCTAAAAGTGAGCTTCACACTTCTTGGAGATAAAGCGCACGGCCCTGTGAAAGAAGGCGAGGTATCGCATACTCTAAAGGATAACAATTTAGAAAAGTGGATTGACAAAGAAACTGTTATAGTACCAGAAAACTCAACAGTATGGGATGTAATCAAATCTGTAGATGAAAAGAACGATGATGTAAAGTTCAATAACAAAGGAAACTACATAGATTATCTGACATATAAGGGAGTTAAGCTTGGTGAATTCACAAATGGCGATAACTCAGGCTGGATGTACACACTAAATGAAAAACATCCACTGCTTGGTATAGAAGAGCAGTATCTAGACGATGGAGATGAAATCGTATTCCATTATACAGACGACTATACTAAAGAAGAAGGTTCTGATGACTGGGGCCCTGGCGGTGAGGAAAAACCACCAGTAGACCCAGATAAGCCTGAGCCACCAGTAGACCCAGATAAACCTGAGCCACCGGTAATAGACCCTGACCCAGAGCAGGGTGGAGGTGATGAAAAACCACCAGTTGTAGATCCTGACACAGGAAACAAGCCAGAAGATAAGCCTT
>CAUWFN010000084.1:0-2117 GCA_963558075.1 uncultured Clostridia bacterium
TGTCCGCCATATTAATGGCAATTGTAATGGTTCTTGCGATGAGCACAAGTGTCTTTGCAGCAACCGGGGAAAAAGCAGCAGGAACTGCAAAGGTTAATATTTATATTGTAGAAGATAATGGAAACTCAACACATGTACAGACAGATTCTGTTGAAGCAGGCCAGAGCGTCTATGATGTGGTAAAAAATATCTATGGATATTATAAGCCTACATGGACTCCTGGAAAAGATGTTTTTGATGGTTCGGAGACACAGTACCTTGACACATTTATAGGATACGGTCCTGTGAATGTTGATCATTACTATGCTCCAGACAACAGTGGCTGGTCAAAAGACTGGGGATGGTTATACACCGTTAATGATGTGATGCCTTCATTCCCTGATAATCCAGAGCATGGAATGGCTATGAATCAGTATATTATTAAGAGTGGAGATTCTATCGATCTTGTATATACACTTACAGATACATCATGGGACTCAAACTACAAGACAACATTTAAGGTTGTTTATCCATGGAAATAATTGCATTATAGTCTGAGAAGATATATCTTCTTGATTAATTATAAGGTGAATGAAATATGAGTAATATTAAAAAAATAAGTCATAAAAGAATTTTTGCTATTGTACTCATCCTTTCTTTAATAATTTCCTTTATGCCTAATAGTACCTATGCGATGGAAAGTACACCCACAGAACAGCCCGTGAAAGATTATGTGGAGAACATCAATATGTACACCACAATGGCATATGCAGTTAAGGATCCTATCGAAGAATTTCAGCAAGATAAAACAGAGTATGAGTATGTAAAGCCTGATGCAAATTCACAACTAGCAGCAAAAATGTTTATTGCTGATAAGTATGTAACGGATCAGGATAATGCACAGCTTTGTTACAGTGTTCTTTATAATGATACAAAACAAATGCTGATGCAAGTAAAGCCTGGTGATGAAATTAAAAAATCGAAAATATACAAGCTTTACAACAAAGAAACTAATTTTGCACAAGCCATGTTGCTTTCTGCATCTAAGGTTCCTGTAGGAAGCCGCAAGCCTATTATAATCAGAGTTGGAAAATATGATCCTGATAGCAACAGTATCGTTGATTATGTTGATTATGTTTACAATGTGAAGAGAAGTATTGAATTAAGAACTTTAAATGTAAAAATAAATGGTGAAATTTCTGATCTTATGCCCTCATTCAATTCGACGGTAAATCCTTACGATAAAAGCTTTACTATTGTTTCAGGTGATGCGAAAGCAGTAACCTTAGAGTTGAAAACTATTACTTCTAATGTTGAAGTTTTCGTTGGCAATAAAAAAGTATCTTCTGATGGTTCTAAGGTGATAACTGAAGAATGCAATTTGGCTGATTATCAAAAGGCAGGCAGTGATATTGCGGAAATACCAGTAGTACTTAAATGGAATAATGGTAATCAAAGCCTTGAGACAAAATATGTTTTAAAGGTAACAGGTATTAATTTGTCTCCAGTAATAAAAACTCAGCCTCAGGATATGACTGTAGAAAAAGAAAGTAAAGAACCTCTAAAAGTTGAAGTGGAAAAACCGGAAAAAGGCGAAATCACATATCAGTGGTATGATTCAGTACATCCTATAAAAGGAGCTACAGAATCAGAGTATCTTCCACCATCAACTTATGCTGGCACAACAAAGTATAAATGCTTGATTAGAAATACGGTTGGTGAAAATGTATTTGAAACATGGACAGACACAGTAAATTATACTGTTAACTTGACATATCCTACAGCGCCAGATTTTGTTTTAAATCCATATGTTGAAGGAAATAATGGAAGTAATATTTTTATACAAAACGAAACACCGCGTATAGAGTTTACCTTACTATCTGATGGGCAAAATCCTATAGAAGGTATCCCTTATGAATTTGAAGTTTATCGTAATAAAGAAAACTCATTGGTAGGTGCTGAAAAAATTGACTGTAATGTCGAGGATATCGGTACTCATGGTGCAGTTGGAAAATATTTTTCTTGTACACTTCCGTCACAAGATTTAGTCGGTAGTTATTATTATTTCGTCAAAATACAAGTTTCAAAAGATGGGAAGAAGGATGAAAAGTATAGCAAACCGCTAAAACTTACATTTA
>CAUWFN010000085.1:0-1762 GCA_963558075.1 uncultured Clostridia bacterium
TCACCAAGATCACTTCACCTTCGCAATTCCCATGTGCACTCTAAACAGTACTCGCGCTTCATTCCACATGCATCTTTTACAATTTCCCCGCTAGAAGCCCTGATATCTCGAGCCTTGCCTTTGGGGAAATTCCCTAAATACACGAAAACCCCGAAAAACCATATGGTTTCTCGGGGTTTGTAATTCTTTTGAAAAAATATCCGAAGCGGTTGATTAACGCTTTGAGAACTGTGATGCTCTTCTTGCCTTTTTCAGACCGTACTTCTTTCTTTCCTTCATTCTTGGATCTCTTGTTAAGAATCCAGCAGCTTTTAGAGGAGCTCTGTAAGCTTCCTTGTCAGCAACGCATAGAGCTCTTGAGATACCGTGTCTTAGAGCACCAGCCTGACCTGTGAATCCACCGCCGTTTACAGTTGCGATAACGTCGAATTTGCCTTCGCATCCTGCAACTTCGAAAGGTCTTCTAACCTCTCTCTTAACGATTTCCATTCCGAAGTATTCTTCTAGATCTTTTTTGTTAACAGTGATTTTTCCAGTTCCAGGGATTAATCTAACTCTAGCAACTGAATGTTTTCTTCTGCCTGTTCCTTGATACTGCATTTTTGCCATTGTCTATTCCTCCCTTTCCCTAAAATTCCAAAGTTTCTGGTTTCTGAGCAGCATGTGCATGTTCAGGACCTGCGTAAACTTTTAACTTCTTAAACATCTGTCTGCCAAGCTTTCCGTCAGGAAGCATGCCTTTAACAGCGTGCTTGATGATTTCTTCTGGCTTCTTAGCCTGTAGCTTTTCAAATGTAGTTTCTCTAAGTCCACCTGGGTAACCAGTATGTCTCTTATAGATTTTTTCTTTTCTCTTCTTACCTGTTACTTCAACTTTTTCAGCGTTGATTACGATAACATAATCTCCGCAGTCAACGTGAGGTGTAAAGATTGGCTTGTTCTTTCCTCTTAGAACTGTAGCGATTTCTGAAGCCAGTCTTCCAAGAGTTTTGCCTTCTGCATCAACAACGTACCATTTACGTTCAACTTCTGCAGGTTTTGCAATAAATGATTTCATTTTTCTTTTCCTTTCTACCTACTGGGATTACAAAGAATCTGTTTCGGTTCTGCCTACTGGAATCCTTGGATTTGTTTCGGCATGACTAAAAATAACTTTAGTTTGCAGGTGCCGGACGGATCCCCATCCTGCCTGCCATGTACTCATAAGTGTACAGCGTTACCATTATAACTGAAACAGCTTGCAATTGCAAGGTTTTTCGAACAAAAAATATACTTTTTGTTTTTGCACAGCAACTCCTCTTCTATCAAAGCTGCTCGTCCCCATACAACAAAAATAAATTCAATATATTAAATTTTCTTAATATTATTGCAATCCATGTCGTCATATGCTATTATAAAGTATAATTTAATTACAGCTTATTGAAATAAATAATTTGAGGTGTTACCTTCACTATACACATCATTTAGCTCATTATAATATAGCACTTAGTTCTTTATCATATATAAGTACAAAAAAGACCCAAACCTTCTGCACTTGTTTCGGGTCTTTTTTGGTGCAACTTTTTATTTTTCTTCACAGACATCGCCGTCTGGCGCTTGTCTCCGCCGCGCCGTAAATCCGCGCCTCAATTCCGGGCATCCTCCGCCGCCTTACGTCTCGATTCCGCTCTAAGCTTTAGCACCTCCAGCACCCTCTCGTGTCAACGCACTGACACGATTTATTTATATTTTTATTTCTCCATTTCTTTCATCTCCTTAACTA
>CAUWFN010000086.1:0-1688 GCA_963558075.1 uncultured Clostridia bacterium
AGAAATGTATATGAAAACTATAGAAGAATTGAAATCAAAACTTGAGACAGCAAGACCTGAAGAGTGGCAGCTCATACCTGATATAGACCTTTATATGGATCAGGTCATAGCATACATGAAGAGACAGCACATAGGCCTAGAGGATGATGATGAGACATTGACATCAGCCATGATAAATAATTATACAAAAAGTGGGCTTCTTCCTCGTGCAAAGGGAAAGAAATACAACAGAGAGCATATAGAGTATCTGACATCAATATGCCTTCTCAAGCAGATTCTGAGCGTAAATGAA
The DNA here is from genome assembly GCA_963558075.1 of uncultured Clostridia bacterium. Lineage (GTDB taxonomy): Bacteria > Bacillota > Clostridia > Peptostreptococcales > Anaerovoracaceae > CALHKP01. The sequence continues at coordinate 293 of CAUWFN010000086.1, forward strand.
ACAGGAATCTTGCTAAATGAGCAGATGAAGCATAAGTCAATAGACGAATTTTATAACGCATACAAAGAAGTCATAGATAGAGAATATACTAATACAGCAGAATGTCTGACAAAGACTGATAAGAGAAGTGAGATAAGCCAGATGGCTGTTGAGCTTGCTGTTTCAAGCTATGTCCAACGATATGCATGTAAAAAGCTTGTAGAAATGCTTGCTGAGTCAGATGAACCTTCAGAAGAGAAGGATTCAGAGGAAAAATAAAAGATGCTCCCTAAATTATGACAGGGCAAATGTCTTTCCTGCATAATTATAAGGGAGCATTTTAAGATATCAAAGTGAGATTAAGATGTAAATATATGCTTATCGTAATCATAATCGTATTTTTGTTCCTAGGTATCTATCGCCTGCGATGCGATATTTTTATTATTTTAACTGCTTTGGGCTTTGTCTTCACTTTTTGTAAGTAGGAAGATAGTCATAAGAATGAATACAAATCCTATAAGCTCTACGGGATGAAGCTTAACCTTTAGCCACAGCACCATAAACAAAGTAGCAGATACAGGCTCAATACTTGCAACCATGCTGCCTTTTACGGCACCACACATAGATAGTCCCTTAAGATACATTGTAAATGGTATTACAGTTCCAAATACAACTATGCCAAGCACAGCAAGACCGCATCGAAAATCGTGTATTATAGGAGCATTCCAAAGACCGCTGTATATAGAAAGCACGATGCCTCCGATAGCCATACCAAATCCAGTTACAGGAGTGCTTCCGTGTTTTTTTATAATTCTTACAGGAAGCATTGTGTAAAGCATTAGAGCAAAGGCCGATGCAATTCCCCAGGCTAGACCCTTTGGTGTTATTACAAGCTCATGGATATTTCCTCTTGTTGCAATAAGAAATGTTCCTATCATTACCATGACTACGGCAGCTGTTTCTTTTGCAGTCGGAAGACGTCTGTTTAGAAAGCAGCTTGTAATCATTACAAGTACAGGTCCCATATACTGAAGTATTGTTGCAGTGCCTGAGTTTGAGTTTGCAATTGCCTGCATATATGAAAGCTGGCAGAACATGAGTCCTGCTATAGCAAATATAATTAGCTGTGATACAGATGAGCGCACTTTCCAAATGGATATCATAGCATCTCGGTTGACGATAAAGCCAAAAACCAGTAGAATGATTCCAGAAGAAAGAAGTCTAGCCGCTGTCAAATACTGCGGATCTGCACCGAAATTTTCAAAAATATACTGACCGCATGTTCCGGAGAAACCCCATAATATTCCGGCAACTAAAGTGAGTATTACTCCGATTCGTTCTTGTTTTTTGTCCATATTAACCTCCAGTAGAGATTATTATATAACAGGTGTGAAAAAAATAAAAGCGAAAGAGTATA
>CAUWFN010000087.1:0-1626 GCA_963558075.1 uncultured Clostridia bacterium
GAATGGAAACGGCATGACAGAGGCTAAGTTTACATTCAGAAACGATGGTTCTATCCTTAAGGTAGAAACTGAGGGTACAAATGGCAGCTATTCAGAGGTTCCAGTTGCAACATGGCAGCCACAGGCTACATACCCAGAGATTGCTCTGTACGATGGCTACTTCACATACGATGACAGTGCTGTTTTAGGCTGGTATGATGAGGCTACATATAATGGTTTCAGCAGAAATCAGTAATCTCTCATTGAGAATTCGCTAATTTCTTTATAAAATAACTAGTCAAACAGCGGTACACTGCTTTTGTGATATTGAAAAATATCAGAAGGCAGCGTACCGCTGTTTTTGCAATATGCTATTGCAGCATAAAAAGATAGCTTTGAAATTGAACTAATTTTTCTGAAATTACTAAGATTTTCAAATGATGGATTACCACTGAAATTTAGACGAAATCAGATAAAAAGTGAATAGAGATTGTCGGGAGTATCCCAAAATTCTGCCGCTTTTTAAAACTTTCAAAAGTAAATTCCACTGTCCCTTCGAGGGTGCGAAATGTACTCTCTGAAATAGTATTCCCTTGTTTTTGGCTTACATAAAATTGCAAATATTCTCGCTCAAAAAAGAGACAGCCCCCCCTGAATCAGGGAACTGCCTCTTAAAAATGCCGTTAAAAAGTATAAATTACTTATTTAACTGTAACCACTTCTCATCAAGATCTGTTAACTCTGCATCGCCCTTGCTGTTAATTTCGATCTTATAGAAGGATGTATATACATCATCGTCATATAACTGGATGAATGGAACTGCTACGTACTCATCACCGTACTCGCCTTCCTCAGTGAAAAGCTTAGTTTCCAGAGCAGTATCAGCAACGGCAACATCCTCTGCACCACCCATTAAGTCCCAAATCTGCTTCATAATTAATTCGTCAGATTTGATTGTCTCAACGACTTTCTTATCATCATTAAGAATTTCGATCTTTGTTACAGCGCCATTGTTATTTGTTGTAACCTTAACATCCTTGCCCTCGAAGTAGCCGTTTTCGATGTCATCATAAGTCTTTCCACCCTTGGACTTCTGGATCTTACCCTTGTTGTTTACAAGGTAAACATCTTTGTCGATTACATAGAACTTGTAGTCGTCGTCAGCTTCAAGTCTCTTACCGTTGAAGTACAGGTAATTGTCCTTCTCCCCGTGAATACCCTTGCCATTGTGGCCGTTCTTTGTCTCGAAACGGAATGCATAGCTGTCATCGTCGCACTCTACATCAGATACCTTTCCGTCTACTGGATAACCATTGTCATCGAAGTAGTAGAATCCGTCTTCCTCTGGAATGTACTGAAGACCTGTCTGCATCTGGCCCATCTCGTTAAATGCAAAGTAAACCTTGCCCATCTTCTCGCTCGGAACCTTGATTCTTGCTACATATACAGGTGATTTTCCTTCTTCGTATGTAACGAAATCATTTTTCAGTGCATTATCAAACTTAGCGTCAGCTCTCTTCGGCTCGCCGTCGTCGATGTAGTACCAGTCTGTATCACCATCTGTACCAGCATCCTCAGAACCGTCGATCTCATACCAGCCGTCGCCTCTCCAGCCTTCCTCTACTACGTTGTAGTAAAGCATTCCCT